>JBBSAS010000368.1:0-2239 GCA_038252055.1 Candidatus Limnocylindrales bacterium | reverse complement strand
GTCGCGGCGCTCGTGCCGTTCGCCGGGCTTGCGGTCGCGGGGGCCGCCTTTGCCCTCCTCGTTCTCGTGACCCTCGGCGCCGGGATTGCCGCGAACGCGATGGTCCCGGGCCGCCAGTCGCCCCTCGTCCTCGAGATCGCTCCCCTGCGGCGTCCGCTCGCGGGCCAGGTCCTGGGCAAGGCCACGGCGCGCTTCCGCTCCTTCGTGCGCCTCGCTGCCCCGGTGATGATCGCCGGCTCCGTCGCGCTCGGCCTGATCTACGAGAGCGGGCTCATCTGGCCCCTCGCCGGCATCCTTGACCCAGTCGTCGTCGGATGGCTCGGCCTGCCGTCGGTCGCCGGGCTCGCGATCGTCTTCGGTTTCCTTCGCAAGGAGCTTGCACTGCAGCTCCTGCTCGTCCTCGCCGTCGCGGGGGGCGGCGCGGGGATCGCGTCCCTCGGCGACCTGATGACGCCGGCCCAGCTCTTCGTCTTCGCGATCGTGACCTCGGTGTCCGTCCCCTGCGTCGCCACCCTCGCCGCGCTCGCCGGGGAGCTCGGCTGGCGGACGGCGCTCGTGATGACCGGGGCGACGCTCGCCCTGGCCGTCGGCATCGGCGGGATCCTCGCCCGCTTGTTCGGACTCGTCTAGCCGGCAGCACCCGTCGGCGTGTCGGCACCCGTCGGCGTGTCGGCACCCGTCGGCGGAGCCGCGGCGGGCGCAGTGCGGCCTGGTGGCCCAACGCCGCGAGGTCGCGTCTCGCCGCCCGGGGACGTCTCACCGCCCGGGGTCGCACCGATGCCCGGGGGAGGCAGCGGCGCCGCTCCCTGCAGCTCCGCCACGTCGAAGGCGGCCGTCGCGGTGGACCAGGTCGAGGAGACGTCGATCCTCGTCGCGAGCACCAGGCGCGTCACGCCTGAGCCGACCATCAGGATCGCGAACGCGGGAAAGCCGAGGGGGAGGAGCGCGAGCACGCTCGCCGAAGCGAGCTGGCCTGTGGTGACCCCGGCCGCCGTCCCGGCCACGAAGCGGCTCTGGGCACCGATGAGGTCCACGCCGCCGGTGAGGCGGAGGAGCCGTTCGTTCGCCGCGAGCGTGGCCGCCGCGCCGCCGATCGAGACCATCACGGCCACGCCGAGCAGCACGAGCCACGCGTACGGGTTGCCGGGAAAGGCGAGGAGCGCCGCGAGGATCCCGCCTCCGCGGAGGAGGAACGTGACCCGGAGGGTGCGTGACGCCGAGTGGCGGGTCAGCATCCCGCCGACGATCGTCGCCGAGACGAGCGAGGCGGCCGACGCGACCGCCGCGAGGAGGATCGCGTAGCCGGGTGTCTCGCCGAGGACGGCAAGAGCGTAGATCGAGAGGTACGGGCCGAACCCGGCACCGGCGGCGGCGAGGGAAACGACCCGGATGAAGCGGCTCGTCTCGGGGCTCAGCGGGGGGCGCTCCCCGCGCCGCGCCACGCGGACTCGGCCGGGGTGTTGGAGCCGGGTCACGGCGACGAGCTCGCCGAGCCCGGCCAGCCCGGCCACGAGGAAGATCACCGCGTAAACGGTGTCCCCGAGGATCCCGACGCCCGCCTGCACCCCGAGGGCCGCCGGAAGGAGGAGCGCGGCGCCGAGACCCTGGGTGATCCCCATCACCCGCGGCGCGACGAAGCGGCGTTCGGGCTCGCCCAGGGTCGCGCCGTACCAGGCGAGGAGGTTCGCCCCGCCGATCGCGCTGGCGGCACCCCCAAGGCACATCACCGCGGCGATCGCCGCGATCGCGGCGGCCGTCGGGATGAGGCCGGCCATGTAGAGCGCCACGATCGCCGCGAGGACGAAACCGCGCGTTTCGCCGATCGCGAGAATGGCGAGGGTGACGCCGCGGAGGTTGCCCTCGGTCCGTCGCAGCAGCGACGGGACGAGGAGCTGGGCCGCCGAGAAGGTGTAGGGCAGGACGCCGATCACCGTGGCGAGTGCCGCCGGAGTGCCGAGCCCGATGAGGAGCGGGATCGTCAGTCCGTCGCCGGCGAGCGCGAAGACGGCCGCCGATCCGACGCCGATCCCGTGGAACGGGCGATACCGGCGATCCCCGAAGGCGCGCCACTCGGCGATGGCCAGGCGCGCGCTCGCGGGCAGCCGGGGACGGTGGGGGAGCGAAGGCCGGGGCATCCCCCGATGGTACGCGGGACGTTCAGTCGAGGGTGATCGTCACGCCCGAGCTGGCACAGCATCCTGCCCGATGACGCTGCGATCCACGGGGCGTAGCATCTCCG
>JBBSAS010000367.1:0-2243 GCA_038252055.1 Candidatus Limnocylindrales bacterium | reverse complement strand
TCGAGCTCCAGCGCCGCCGAGTTGATGCAGTAGCGCAGCCCGCTCGGGCGGGGGCCATCGTCGAAGACGTGCCCCAGGTGCCCGCCGCAAGCGGCGCACAGGGCCTCGGTCCGGGTCATGAACAGGGTCCGATCCGTCTTCGTGGCGACGGCCGACGGTTCGGCGGGGGCGAAGAAGCTCGGCCAGCCCGTGCCCGAGTCGAACTTCGTCGCGGACCGGAAGAGCTCGGTTCCGCAGCCGGCGCAGCGATAGGTGCCCGGCCGATGCTCGTCCCACAGCTGCCCCGTGAAGGCGCGCTCGGTGCTTTTCTGCCGGAGGACCCGGTACTGCTCGGGGGTCAGGATGGCGCGCCATTCCGCATCGGACCTGGCGGGCGCGGTGGTGGAGGGGGTCTGCTTGTCGCTCATGTCGACAGGGTACGCCGGAAGTGCGGAACTTCGATGGCAGCGCCCCATCGACGCGGGCTCCCCGGCCCGACACCCGTCGGCTCTCGAGGCGCTCCGGAGGGTCCTGCATGGGCTGACCGAGGACGAGAGCACAACCGCCACGACTGCGCCGGCATGCGGCGCGTCTGCCTGCGCGCGGCCAGGGAGCTCGACGCAGCCGGCGGGTAGCGACGGGCCGTTCGCTGGCAACGCTCGGATCGTGGGTCCGTGCGGTACCGGGCGGCCCGATCGACGCGCTGCGTCAGCCCACGAGCTCGACGCCCGACGCGGCAGCCGCCCGTCGCAGTCGGTCGTCGACGGTGGCCAGGGCAAGTCCCCGCCGCGCGGCGAGCGCAAGGTACGCCGCGTCATACGCGGTGAGCTCGACGCTTCGGGCCAGCTCGGACACCTCGCTCAGGGCAAGTCGCAGATCAACGGCCTCGACCTGCACGGGCAATGACAGCAGGAGGTCCCGGACCAGCGGAAGATCCGCGAGCGCCAGCCGACCGCGCCGCTCGGCGGTGCGGAGGCCGTTTGCGACTTCGAACGGCCAGATCGCTGGTGCGATCGCCTCCTCGAACTCGAGCCTCACAAGCGCGGCGTTGGCCGCGTCGGATGCCTCGTCCGCGAAGCACCACGCGAGGGCGATCGACGCGTCGACCACGAACACTAGCGGCGGCCCTCGTCGATGAGGTCGCGGACGGAGATCCCGTCGAGGCGGTGGTCGCGGCTGAACGCCCGCAGCCCCGCGATGGCCCGTGCCGGCGTCATCGACTCCTGCGTCGGGACGGGACGCAGCACCGCGATCGCGACGCCGTGCCTGGTAATCGTGATCTCCTCTCCCCGGGCGACCTCGTCGAGCAGCCTGGGAAGATAGGTCTTGGCCTCGTACGCGCCGATGCGCTTCATGGGTCCCTCACTCAGACTGGTCTGAGACCAGTCTAGCGTCGAGAGGGTCGCTGGCAAGGCCCAGTCTCCGTTCGCCCGGGACGGCCCTGCTGGCGTGTCTGATAGCATGATGGTATGGACCGCACCACCATCACCCTGGACGAGGACAGACGCCGGAGGCTGCGTCGGATCGCCGCCGAGCGCGGCGTCTCCATGGCCGCCGTCATCCGCGAGGCGATCGACGAGACCGTCGAGCGCCACGCGGCAAAGCCGCGGAGCCTGGGCATCGCGTCGTCGGGCACGAGGGACACCGCGAGGACGGCGGGCGACGTCCGGCCCGAGCCCCGCCCGTGGCGCTGATCCTCGACACGGGGCCCCTCTACGCATCCCTGGACCGTTCCGACCAGGACCACGCGGCCTGCCGCGCCCTCATCGAGGCAGCCGACGAGCCGCTCGTCATCCCGGCACCCGTCCTCGTCGAGGTGGACTACTGGATCGGCCGGCGCCTGAACCCGGGCGCACTGGTCGCCCTGCTGGCCGACATCGAGGCCGGCGCGTACCGGGTGATCGACCTCGTCGGAACCGACTACACGCGGGTCCGGGAGCTCTGCGACCGCTACGCCGACGCCGACATCGGTTTCGTCGACGCCGCCGTGCTCGCCATCGTCGAGCGGCTCGGCGAGCACAAGCTGGCGACACTCGATCGGCGGCATTTCGGGCCGCTGCGCCCACGCCATCTCGACGCGATCGAGCTGCTGCCCGCGTAGGTCGTTGGGGCCGGGGCCCCGCAGGTCCCGGCGCCGGGGGCCCGCCGGCCCGGGCTACTCCGCCCGGCTCGGGCAGATCGCCCGGTAGTCGCACCAACCGCAGGCCTTCGATGACGGCGTCGCCCGGAAGTCGCCCGCGCGGATGACGGCGGCCTGGGCCAGC
>JBBSAS010000366.1:0-2258 GCA_038252055.1 Candidatus Limnocylindrales bacterium | reverse complement strand
CGATCGACGGGATCGACTGCCCGGATGCCTGCCTGACCGCCCGTTCGAGCTCTTCCTTCATATCGATCGGCAGGTCGGCCACGTCTCCGTCGCCGAACCAGGCGAGAGAGCGGAGGAAGACGGCCGCGGGAAACGCGAACAGGGGTCGGAAGATGGCGCTCGCGTAGCCGATGATCTCCGGGAGCGCGAACCCCCGGCGCAGCAGCGTCGCGATGTCGAGGTAGTCCTTCGCCATCGACCGGTCGAGGATCGCCTTCGCATTCGTGCCGGCGAGATCGAACGTCGAAGCAACGACGACCCCGTTCTCGGCGACGATCGACGGCTCGGCAACCGTCGCCAGGCGCATCCCACCGTAGAACGCGAGCCGGACCCCGCCCGCCGTCGTGACGGCGAGGCTCGACGACGCTGCTTCATGGATTGACACCGGCCCGAGCCAGGCGAGCTCCATGGCGAGATCAGTCGGGATGAACGGCTCAGCCGAGAAGAAGTCGAAATCGCGGGACTCGCGATGACCGAGGCGCAGCGCAAGCGCGGTGCCACCGTAGAGCACGAAGTGCTCGGGAACGTCGCCGAGGTGGGACCAGACGTCCGCCTGCTCGGGTGGCAGGATCGCCCGCTCTGGCTCCAGCAGCGGCAGGTCGCCGAACCTGGCGAGGCGGCGGGCGCGACTCACGAAACCTTCCGGACGGGGAGAGGCCCTGGCGACGGTGCGATGACCACGATCCGACCGGTCGTCACGACCCCGTGACCGCGCCGGATGCGGCTCCCTGGACGCTGCCTTCGTGGACGTCGGCTGCGGGAGCGCCCTGTGCACCGGACCCGGGCATCTCGCAGTGCGCCGGGCCTGTCTCGACAGGCGCCGTATCCTCGGGGCCATGCCGCCACGTCCCGAGATCCTCGCCGTCGCCGGTCGCGAGGTGACCGTCACCAACCCCGCCAAGGTGTTCTTCCCCGACGCGCCCGGCGGTCCGATCACGAAGCTCGATCTCGTCCGCTACTACGTCGCGGTGGCCGACGGCGCCCTGCGCGGGGCGGGCGGGCGGCCGATGGCCCTGAAGCGGTTCCCGAACGGGGCCGGCGGCGACTTCTTCTTCCAGAAACGGGCGCCCGAGAAGCGACCCGACTTCGTCCGTACGGTCGAGCTGGCCTTCCCGTCCGGGCGGGCCGCCGACGAGATCGTGATCGACGACGCGGCAGGGCTCGCCTGGGTCGCCAATCTCGGCTGCATCGACCTCAACCCGCACCCGGTCCGGGCGGACGACCTCGACCACCCCGACGAGCTGCGGGTGGACCTCGACCCCGTCCCCGGCGTCGCCTGGGAGGACGTTCGCCGGGTGGCCCTCGTCGTGCGTGACGCCCTCGCCGACGTCGGCCTGGTCGGCTGGCCGAAGACCTCCGGCTCGCGCGGGATCCACGTCAACGTCCGGATCGAGCGCCGCTGGACCTTTCCCGAGGTCCGTCGCGCCGCGCTGGCCCTCGCCCGCGACGTGGAGCGCCGCGTCCCGGCGCTCGCCACGAGCAAGTGGTGGAAGGAGGAGCGCCACGGCGTCTTCCTCGACTACAACCAGAACGCCAAGGACCGCACGGTCGCCTCGGCCTACTCCGTGCGGCCGCGGCCGGACGCGCGCGTCTCGACGCCGCTGCCCTGGGACGAGGTGGCGGAGGTCGACGCCGCCGACTTCACCCTGCGTACCGTCCCGGGGCGGTTCGAACGGCTGGGCGATCCCCACGGGGGCATCGACGCGGTCGGGGCCGTCGGTTCGCTCGACGGCCTCCTCGAGCTCTCGGCCCGCCACGAGAGCGAGGGGCTCGGCGACGCCCCCTGGCCGCCCAACTACGCGAAGACCACCGACGAGCCGCCGCGCGTCCGGCCGTCGAAGCGGAGGATGAGCAGCAAGCCGCTCATCGAGATCGCCCGGGCTGCGAAACAGGCCGACGCGATCGCCGGGCTGGAGCGCTGGAAGGCCCGCCACCCGGACGCCTGGCCCCATCTCCGCCCGGCGGACGTGCTCGTGGACTCGATGCGCGGCCGCTCGACGACGTGGACCCGGATCCGGGTCAACCTCGAGCAGGTCCCGCCGGAGCTCCGCCCGCCCCAGGAACCGCTCGACCCGGATTACGATCCCTGGGAGGGGGTCGAGTGGCCCGGCCGGCCTCGGATCCGCCCAGCCTGAGAGCCGCCCAGAGAGCAGACAGGAGCGTCCGGTTGGAGAAGGTCTACGAGCTCTACATCCGGACCACCCCGGTGCGCCTCTGGG
>JBBSAS010000365.1:0-2259 GCA_038252055.1 Candidatus Limnocylindrales bacterium | reverse complement strand
GCCGCCGCGCGCTCCCGCCGGGCGCTGGGCCCGGATCAGCGGCTGGGGTAGCTACGTGCCCGAGGCCGTCCTGACGAACGCCGACCTCGAGCGGATCGTGGACACGTCCGACGAGTGGATCGTGAGCCGCACCGGCATCCGCGAGCGGCGGGTCGCCGGGGCCGACGAGACGACCGCCTCGATGGCCGCCATCGCCGGGGCCCGGGCGATCGCGGTGGCGGGCCTCGAGCCCGATGCAATCGACCTGATCCTCGTGGCCACGCTCACGCCCGACTACCTGATGCCGTCCACGGCGGCGCTCGTCAAGGAGGCGATCGGGAACACGCGAGCGGCGGCCATGGACATCGCCGCGGCCTGCTCCGGGTTCGTCTACGCCTACGCCACGGCCCACGCCTACGTGACCTCCGGGCTCGCCCGCCACGTCCTCGTCGTGGGCGCGGAGCTCCTCACCCGGTTCCTCGACTACACCGACCGCGGCACCTGCATCCTCTTCGGGGACGGCGCGGGGGCGGTGGTCGTCTCGGCCTCGGACGAGCCGACCGGGCCGCACGGGATCGAGCTCACGACCGAGCCCCAGGGTGCCTTCATGATCTGGCTGCCCGCGGGCGGTTCGAAGAGCCCGGCTTCTGCCGAGACCGTGGCCCGCGGGGAGCACCACATCCGGATGGAGGGTCGGGAGACCTACCGCTTCGCCACGAAGACGCTGGCCTCCTCCGCGTTGACCGCAATCGAGCGGGCCGGCCTCACGCCCGACGAGATCGACCTCCTCATCCCGCACCAGGCGAACTCCCGGATCATCGAGGCGGTGGCGAAGGGGCTCAACTTCCCGATGGAGCGGATGTTCGTGAACCTCGACCGCTACGGGAACACATCGGCCGCGTCCGTCCCCCTCGCCCTCGCCGAGGCCGTCGACTCCGGTCGGGTGAAGGTCGGCGACCGGATCGTCTTCGTCGCGTTCGGGGCCGGCTTCACCTCGGGCGCGGTGGCGCTCGAGTGGTCGGCCGATCCGGCCAATGGGGCCCGTGCCGCCTCCGTCGACCCGGCGTCCATCCGCGTCCGGGCCCCGGTGGATTGGGATTCCGTGGATCCGATCCCGCCGCAGCTCGCGGCCATCCTCGCCGCCCCGGGGCCGGTGGACGTGCCCCTCGACGACGTCGTCCCGGGCGACCCGAAGCGGGCAGTCGTCGCGTGATCCTGCGACCCGGTCGGACCGCCGCGCAGTTGCCAAATCACGCTGTCAGCGTCATTATCTGATCATGAGCCGACTCGTCGCCTCCGAGCACGGGCTCCGTGCGCTCGTCGCGCTGGGCCAGCGCCCGGACGGCCTCCGCCCGGCCGACGTTGCCCGGTCTCTCGACATCTCGTTCTCGAGCGCCGAGCGGGCCCTGCGGCTGCTCGAGGACGATGGGCTCGCCGCCCGTCGCGAGCGGCGGTTCGCCGTTGTCGCAGGCCCCGTCGCGGAAGTTGCCGTCCGCTTCGCGATCGCGATGCTCGAGCCGATCGAGACGCTGGCGATCCTGGCTCGCGCCAGCACCACGGCCGAGTTCCTCGGGGTTGACCCGGCGGGTGCCGTTCTCGTCGTCCGGCGCTTCGCCGATCCTGCCGGAGAGGCCCTCCTGGACCGTGCCATCGCGGAGGTGCGCGCCCTTCACGGCGCGTTCCGCGTCGACGTGCTCGCCAAGTCCGATCTCCGCGACCGTCTCCTCGTTGATCGGACGCCCCGCGACCGCGCCCTGCGGATGCGGGTCCTCGTCGGGTCGGTCGATCGCTCCTTCCCGGACCGGACCCGGCACGGTGACGAGCGCGCTCCGGCCCTCGGACGGCTGCACCCGGGCGTGGCGATGCCCAGCGAGCGCCGCGTGCGGGCTTTCGCCCGGAGCCACGGCCTTCGTCGCGTGGTCGCCTTCGGTTCGGCCACCCGCTCCGACTTCCGGCCGGACTCGGACCTGGACCTCCTCGTCGAGCCGCGAGCGGACCGCCGCCTCGGGCTCCGTCAGCGATCCGCCCTCGTTGCCGATGCCGAGGACCTGTTCGGGCGCGACGTGGACCTCCTGGCGGCCGGCGAGGCGCTCCCCGCGCTCCTCGAGCGGATCGAACGCGAGGGCGTGGTGCTCCATGGACCCGCGGCATAGGCGCGCGCTCGAGGCGATCCTCGAGCACTGCGCCACGATCGAGGCCTACGTCGTCGCCGTCGGCCCCGGCTGGCAGGGCGACGAGATGGCCGTCGACGCGATCGCCAAGCGGCTCGAGGAGGTCGGC
>JBBSAS010000364.1:0-2275 GCA_038252055.1 Candidatus Limnocylindrales bacterium | reverse complement strand
GCCCTCGGCTACGCCGTGGACAAGGACCTCCTCGTGGACCGCGTCCTCGGCGGCTTCGGCGACGTCGGCTCGACGATCGTGCCGCCGGTCCTCGGCCAGTGGCACGTCCAGCCGGACAACCCCCGTACCTTCGACCTCGCCGTCGCGAAGCAGAAGCTCGCCGACGCCGGGTACACGCTCGACGGCAGCGGGCGCCTCCTCGACAGGGAAAAGAAGCCGATCAGCCTCCGGATCTACATGCCGGACACCGACGACTCGTATCCGAAGGCCGCCCAGTTCGTGAAGGACTGGTGGAGCGAGCTCGGGATCAAGGTGACCACGAACGTCTACGACTCGTCCACCCTCGGCAACATCGTCCTGCCCCCGGAGGCGGGGAAGGAGTACAAGGCCGACTACGACATCGAGCTCTGGGGTTGGGCCGGGAACGTGGACCCGAACGCCCTCCTCCAGATCTTCAAGTGCGACGCGATCGGCTCGTCGTCGGACAGTCAGTGGTGCAACGCCGACTTCGACCGGATGTACGACGAGCAGCTCAGCGCGCAGACCAACGAGGAGCGGCACACGATCCTCGCGAAGATGCAGAACCTCGCCTATGACGAGGCACCGTACGACATCCTCTACTACGACTCCAACCTGGCGGCCTACCGGACCGACAAGTTCGCCGGCTGGCAGAACCAGCCGCTCGACAACGGGACGCCGCTCTTCACGTACGGCACCCTCCAGTACACCCTGCTGACCGACGCCACTGCCACGCCTCCGCCGACGGCCGCGCCGTCGCTGGAGCCGGGCACCACGGCGGGTCCCGCGCCGAGCCCGGAACCGACCGGGGGCACCGGCGGGGGTGACTCGACCGCCCTCATCGTCGGCGTCGTGGCCGTCATCGTGGTGGCGGGGATCGTCCTGGCGGTGCTCTTCCGCCGTCGCGGCAGTGCCGGCGGCAGCGGACCGGCGGCCGAGGAGGAATAGCCCCCGAGGGGCGGGCGACGCCATGAGCGCACGCCCGGGGGGTCGCCCCGCGACCCTCCGTGGCGGAGCCGCGGTCGGAGCGGCGGTCCTGCGGCCTCGCGTGAGCCGGCCCGCGCCGGCCGGGGCACGGCGGCCGTGAACGCCCGCTACCTGGCCCGCCAGTCGGGCCAGGCGATCTTCACGATCCTGATGATCGTGCTCCTGAACTTCATCCTTTTCCGGATGATGCCGGGCTCGCCCGACCGGGTGA
Organism: Candidatus Limnocylindrales bacterium; assembly: GCA_038252055.1. Classification (GTDB taxonomy): domain Bacteria; phylum Chloroflexota; class Limnocylindria; order Limnocylindrales; family CSP1-4; genus CTSoil-043. The sequence continues at coordinate 1,059 of JBBSAS010000364.1, read as the reverse complement.
ACCCGCGCAACCCGAACGTCACGATCGAGCAGCGCGATGCGGCCAAGGCCCGCTGGGGCCTGGACAAGCCGCTCATCCCCGACCAGCTGACGGCGTTCGTCGGTTCCACCCTCCAGGGCGACCTCGGGTACTCGATCAAGTACCAGGGCCAGCCGGTCGTGAAGGTGATCGGCGACCGCTTCTGGCCGACGATCCTCCTCATCGGCCTCGCCGAGCTCATCGCGATCATCGTCGGCCTGGGCCTGGGCGCGTACACCGGCTGGCGGAGAGGAGGCCTGACCGACCGCATCGGGAACGGCCTCAGCCTGATCCTCTACTCGATGCCGTACTTCGTCATCGGGATGCCCCTCATCATCATCTTCGCCGCCGGGCTCGGATGGTTCCCCACCTCGGGGATGCTCACTGCCGGGCGGACGTACGACGGGCCGATCTCGTTCCTCGGCGACCTCATCGCCCACCTGGTCCTGCCCCTCGCGACGATCAGCCTCGGCCTGATCGGCGGCTATTCGATCCTGATGCGCTCGTCGATCACCGAGACGCGGGCCGAGGACTACATCACGACGGCGCGGGCGAAGGGCCTCTCGGACGGGACCGTCCTCCGGTCGCACGCCCTCCCGAACGCGCTCCTGCCCGCGGTGACCCTCATCGCGATCAACCTGGGGTACGTGGTGGGAGGGGCGATCACCGCCGAGATCGTCTTCAACTGGCCGGGCCTCGGCACGCTGACGGTGGACGCCCTCAACTCCCGCGACTACCCGATCCTGCAGGGGATCTTCCTGTTCCTCGGGATCTCGGTGGTCGTGGCCAACTTCGCGGCCGACATCATCTACGGCTACCTCGACCCCCGGGTGCGCCGGTGAGCGCCGTCCCGGCGGCCGTCCCGGCCCGGGATTCGGCGTGGCGCCGCCGCGTCCGGGGAGCCCGCGACTTCGCCGGCCGGTTCGCTGCCCGCAAGGATGGCCTCGTGGGAGCCGCGATCCTCGTCTTCTTCGCCGCCCTGGCGCTCGCCCCGGACCTCTTCGTCGGGCCGCTCCAGACCGTCACGACGGCCACGGGGTC
>JBBSAS010000363.1:0-2278 GCA_038252055.1 Candidatus Limnocylindrales bacterium | reverse complement strand
GTCCGTGCGCTCGAGGAAGCAGCGGCCTCTTCGGCCAGCCAGCGGCCTCTTCGGCCAGCGCATCACGGGTCCTGACCGTCCGTTGGGCGGACGAGCGGACGGCGTCTGGACGCGGACCTTCGAGCGAGCGCGAGGCCCCGCATCGCGCTCGCTGACGCAGCAGCAACGGGGCCACCTTCGGGGCCACGGGCCTAATCACCATCGCCGTGCTGCCGGGCACGTGCCGTGTATCCAGCGCCGGACGTGGGCAGCGCGCACGAGCACACGCAGGCCTACCGACGCCGCACGCCCGAGACCGGCGCGCTCCACCGGCTGGTGCGCAGCAGCCTGGGCCCGCTGCGCGAGCGCCTCCTGCACGACAGTCCATACGGCCGCGGCCTACCGCGCTACGTCGAGCGCGAGCTCGACGAGTACCTGCGCTGCGGTCTCCTCGAGTACGGCTTCGCCCGCGTCGTCTGCCGCGCCTGTCGCGAGGAGCACCTCGTCGCGTTCAGCTGCAAGCGCCGCGGCCTGTGCCCCTCGTGCACCGCGCGGCGGATGTTCGATACCGCCGCTCACCTCGTCGACCGCGTCCTGCCCCATGTGCCCATCCGCCAGTGGGTCGTCACCTTTTCTCGCCAGGTCCGCTACCACCTCGCTGCCGACCCGAAGCTCGCCTCCGAGGTTTCAAGGCTCGTGCAGCGGACACTCTTCGCCTGGCAGCGACGAGGCGCGCGCGCGCTGGGTGAGCGCCCACGACGCGCCTCAAGCTGCGGTGCCCTCACCTTCGTCCAGCGCTTCAACTCCGCCCTCGAGCTCTCCTATCACCTGCACATCCTCGTCCCCGACGGCCTCTTCGTTGCTGACGGGGACGACCCCGACGCCGTGCCACGCTTCGTCGCGCTCACTCCGCCGACCACGGCCGAGGTCGGGCGGCTCCTCGCAAAGCTCATCACCCGCATCGACCGCCTCCTCGTCAGGCGCGGCCGCATCGGCGCAGACGCACAGGACCCCGAGCCCGGCCCCGAGCTCTTTGCGAGTCAGCCGCTTCCTCGTCGCAACGCTTCATCGGTCGCACCTTCACCGCCTCCGCCCTTGTGCGCTCGCGATGCAGGCTACTCGCTCCATGCCGCCACATGGCTCCGCGCCCACGACCGGGACGGCCTCGAGCGCCTGTGCCGCTACGGTCTGCGCCCGCCGCTGTCGCTCGGCCGGCTACAGGCGCACGAGGACGGCAGCTACACGTACCGCATGAAGCGCCGCTTCTCGGACGGACGCGAGGTGCTGCGCTTCTCCGGCGAGGACCTGCTCCTGCGGCTCATCGCGCTCATCCCGCCCCCTCGCGTGCACCTGGTCCGCTACGCCGGCATCTTCGCGCCGAACGCCCGAGGGCGCCGCGCACTGACCGGACAGGGACGGCGCGGCGACGGCGTCCCCGCGTCCGCGACGCAACTCACGGGGCCCGCGGCCCCTTCGCCGCTCGGCGCCGACCTCGTGGCCCTCGGTCGGTGGGTCCCTTCGCCGGACGCTCCCTCCCGGGTCCGCCGCCTCGACTGGGCCATACTCCTACGCCGGGCCTTCGCCCTCGACGTGCTCGTGTGTCCCCGCTGCCAGGGCCCGATGCGCCTCGTAGCCGTCGTACAGGAGCCGACGGCGGTGCGCCGCATCCTTCACCACCTCGGCCTCGGCTCCGCGCCTGCCCGGGCAGGGCCTCTCCACACCTTCGCCCTCGGCCTGCTCGACGCGCTCGATGTCGCCCCCGACCCCGCCCTCGACGGCCTCGACCCTCCCGCGTACATCGACTGACCGCCGCCTCACGCCGGCGGCCCGCCTCGGCGCGTCCTCCGTGCACCGATAGGTCTGCTACCTCACCTTCGCAGCGCGGCCTGTTTCGCGGCGTCCACCCGGTCTTCTGCTCGTCGCTCGTCCTTCGCACGCGTGGCGGAGCTCTCTCTCCCTGGCTACCGCGCGGATTGGCACTTTCTTTCTCCTACCCGCCCGCATGTCTGCACTACGCAGCAAGACCCGGACCGCGCACAGGTGATTTGATCTGCACGTTCGCGCCATCGCCTTTGCCGTCGAGTACTGCATGATCCTGCTTCAGCCGTCGCGGCCGGTCAACTGCACCGTCTTCGTCGGTGAGCAAGATTACGTTACTTGATGAGAAGGGCATGGCTCCGCCTGCGCACCGACGAGGAAGCGCGACGTGTCAGTCGAAGGAGGGATTATCGATGCCGTCGAAGCGGGCGGCGTCATCCTCGATGGCGAGCTGCTGCTGCCCTGGGCGCCATGGTCGACC
>JBBSAS010000362.1:0-2282 GCA_038252055.1 Candidatus Limnocylindrales bacterium | reverse complement strand
CGGCACACCTCGATCCCGTCGAGCCCGGGGAGCATCACGTCGAGGATCACGACGGCCGGCTTCATCTCGCGGATTGCCGTGAGCCCCGCAGGTCCGTCCATCGCCGCCGCGACCCTGAGGCCAACCCGCTCCAGGTAGCCGCGGACCAGGTCGAGGATGGGAGCCTCGTCATCGACGACGAGGACGAGCGGGCCGTCGAGCGGTGCCATGTGCACAGGGTCGACCAGATCCGCCCACGGCGCAAGTGAGGGCGGCCCCGGCAGGCGCGGCCCGCCTAGGGAGTCGGCGCGAACGAGGGCACCGGGCGCTGGGCCGCCTCGGCTGCCGTCGCCGCCACGCCGTTCTCCTCGATGTCGCGAAGCAGCCATTCCATCTCCGCGATCTCCCGGCGCTGCGCCGCGATGATCCCGTCGGCGAGCTCGCGGACCCGGACGTCGCTGATCCCGGCGCGATCGCTCGTGAGGATCGCGATCGAATGGTGGGGGATCATCGCGCGCATGTAGCTGGCGTCGTAGATCAGGGCCTGCGACTGGGAGAAGAGGAAGGCCGCCACGCCGAGCACGAGCGCCCCACCGATGATCGCGGTGTTCAGCCTTCGATCAGGGTGCATCCGCCACATCCAGGCCATCATCACGATCGCCATGGCCGAGCCCATGAGGATCGCCATGTAGAGCCGTTCCTGGCTGAAGTGGATGTGGGCAGGGTCGACGACGTTCGCGTACGTCAGGACGAACATCACGACCGTCGAGGTCGCGATCATGCCGGCGAACCGCAGGTATCGAGTCTCGCGGGTCTCGCCGTCTCCGGCGCCGGAGCGGGCGGCGTGCTCCTGCATCGTCATGGTGTCCTCCCGTGTCGTTCCCTCGGTCCCGGGGCGAGCGGCCAGAGATCGAGAGCCGGTCGCTGATCGGGCACACCGACGACGGTACGCGAGGCCGCTCCGGCTCGGCCCTCAACAGACGCGCCGCATTGATCGCACGGGCATGACACTTGGCCGGCCCCTACGTACGGACCTCTCGCGCGGCAGAGGCGGATGTACGAGGGTGCAATGTCGGCGAGCGAGTGCACGGATCATCCGCAATCGATCGGGGGGTGTCATGGCGGGCGCTGTTCGCCCGCACCGGCGCGCCGATCCGCCTTGATTGCGGGGGCCGAGATGCTGCACTTCACCAATCTCGTCGATACGATCGGCCGCGCGGTTGATCTCGCGGGCGTCGTCGTCATCTCGGCAGGCGTCGTGGTCGTCACCCTGTGACGGTAGCGGCCCCGCCGTCGGACCATCACCATCCTCGGCGCCCTTCCGAGGGTCCCATGTGCGATCGGCGGCTATAGTGCGGTGGTGTCCTCCGCGGGTTCCGGGGTGTAGCGCAGTGGTAGCGCACGTGCTTTGGGAGCACGAGGTCGTGGGTTCGAATCCCACCACCCCGACCACTCCTCGCGGGCGCGCGTGACCGTCCCAGGTCGCGGGCGGCCCACGTTGAGCGATCCGACTCAAACCGCGGCGGCAGTCACGGCCGCGTTGCCCACTCCATCCTGTCGTCGTACTGCTGGCAACAGTAACGGGCGCGGTTCCGGGTCACCCTGAAGGCCGGCTTGCCCCGCCGGGGCCTGCCGGGCGCTGTCGGAGACGTGGTTCGTGCTCCGGCGAGCGCGAACACGGGCGTCGTGTGGGGTCCGACGGCGGAATCGCGTCCCGACGTGGCGCGGCAGATGGCCGAATCGCGCCTGCCAACGATGGGGGCACTACGAGGACAGGAAGGGGACGACACAGTTCGTCCCGGCGTCATTTCGTCGGCGGGTCGAGATCGACGACCCAGTCGCGAAGGCGGCCTGCGATGTCGCCCACATCGCGGACCGTGCCAGCGGCGACGGCTGTCACGAGGCCGAACGCGGCGCCGGCAGGCGTCCGGAGGTCCATGTCGTTCAGCCGGTAGAAGAGGCGGACGGCGACCCATCCGAGACGCTTGTTGCCATCCACGAGGGCATGTCCCGTGACGATCGAGTGCAGCAACGCGGCCGCCTTGGCATCCAGGCCCGGGTAGGCGTCCTCCCCGTAGATCGACGCCCGGGTGCGCGCTACCGCGGCTTCGAGAATCCCGAAGTCCCGGACCTCCGCTGCCCGTCCGAGCGCCGCGTCCGCGGCCGCGAGCAGGTCGTCCAGGTCGAGGTGTTCGGTCACATGCTGCCGAGCCGCCGCAACAGCTTGGCATCCTCGTGGACGATTGTCGCCAGGTGGTCGGCACGACGCCTGGTGCGGCGTGTGACGTACTCATCGATCGCGG
>JBBSAS010000361.1:0-2284 GCA_038252055.1 Candidatus Limnocylindrales bacterium | reverse complement strand
ACGGCGTCGGGCTCGGGCTCGGGGTCGGAGTCGGCGATGGCGTCGGGCTCGGGGTGGGCGTCGGGCTCGGGCTCGCGGGGGGCGTCGCGACGGGCGTTGGCGTGGCGGTCGGCTCGGGCGTCGCGGCCGGCGTGGCCCGCGCCACGAGCCCGAGGTCGGAGAGGCCCCCCGGCGCGACGACGACGGAGACGGCCAGCACGGCGACCGTCGCCACGAGCAGGACCACGGACGCATCGCGCCAGAGCCGGCGCCGCGGCGAGACGGCGAGGTCGTCGGGCACCGGGCGGATCACGGCGGCCGGAACCGCGGCCGTCAGCGACGCGGAGCGCGCCGGGACGTGGCTCTCCCCGTCCGGAGGCGTCTCGGTGCCGCCGGTTAGCCAGGCGAGCCGCTCGAGGGCGAGCATCTCCGCGGCGAGGAGCGCGGCATCGTCCTCGGCACGGCGCCGAGCCCGGGACCGGCGGCCGAGGAGGATCGCGGCGCCCGCGATCACCGCGACGACGAGGACCGCGACCGCGGCAACGAGGAGGAGGGTCTGCACGTCCATCGTCAGGCTGCGTCCACCGGGCCCCGCGATGCAGGGGCGGCCGGCCCGGGCGGCGTCGCACGCGACGCTGGATCCGCCGCCTCCGCAACCGACCGGGGAATGCTCATGGGTCCATTCTGCGCGCGACCGCAAGGACGCGCCACCGTTGACCGCGCCCGCCGGTCCTCATTCCGCGTCCGGCGGCAGCTCCCCCGCGGCCATCGGTTCGCCGGACGGAAGCTCCTCGACCGCATCGTCGATCACCCGGTCGAGGAGGAGGATCACGATCCCGAAGACGAGGAAGACGCCGAGGAACGCGTAGAGCTGGCCGGTGTTCGAGAGGAGGAGCGAGAGGAGCCCCAGGCCCGCACAGATCGCGTAGATCACGAGGACCGTCTGCGTGTGGGAGAGGCCGATGTCGAGCAGCCGGTGGTGGATGTGACCCCGGTCCGCCGAGAACGGCGAGCGGCCGCGGACCACGCGCCGGACGATGATGTAGAAGGTGTCGATGATCGGGACGCCCAGGACGAGGAGGGCCACCGCGACCTTGGCACTGCCGAGGATCGAGAGCAGGGCCAGCGTGTAGCCGACGAACATCACACCGCTCGTCCCGATGAAGATGCTCGCGGGGTGGAAGTTCCAGCGGAGAAAGCCGACCAGGGCGCCCGCGAGCGTCACGCAGATCAGCGCGATCACGGGCTCGGTCTCGGTCCCGGTGACGCTGATGATCGCGAGGGTGAGCGAGGCGATGATCGCGATCCCCGACGAGAGGCCATCGAGCCCGTCGATGAAGTTCATGCTGTTGATCATCCCGACGATCCAGAGCACGACGAAGACGGCACCGAAGACGCCCTCGAGCCGGATCGCCCCCGGGCCGAACGGGTTCGCGAGGGCGCCCACGGTCACGCCCATCGCGACCGGGATGAGCGCCACGACGAACTGGCCGCCGAACTGCCAGCGGGCGCGCAGGTCGTAGCGATCGTCGAGGAGGCCGACGATCGTGGCTGCCGCCCCGCCGAGCAGGAGCGCGGCGAGACCCGGGCCGGGGCCGGCGAACTCGTCCCGCGGGGTCCACATCCCGACCGTGGCGTCGAGGACGAGGAGCGCCCCGATGACGACGAAGAAGGCGAGGGCCACGGCCACCCCGCCGCCGCGCGGGATCGGGCTCGTGTTGACCCGCCGCTTCGTGGGATGGTCGATGGCGTCCACGCGGTGGGCCAGGCGGCCGGCGAGCGGCGTCAGGACCAGCGACAAGATCGCGGCGACGACGAAGGCGGCGATCCCGGGGACGAGGAGGCCGGTGTCGCTCACCATCTCCACCGTCGACCGCGGGAGATCACGTCGAAGGCAGCCCGGGCACGGGGAAGCGGGAACAGATCTCGCGGACCTCGGCCGCGATCCGGGCCTGGACTGCGGGCTCGTCGCGGGCGACAAGGGCTTCGACGAGGAGGCGACCGACGTCCCGCATCTCGTCCGGGCCGAACCCACGGGTGGTCGTCGCCGGCGTCCCGACCCGGATCCCGGAGGTGACGTTCGGCGGGGCGGGATCGAACGGGATCGTGTTCTTGTTGACCGTGATCCCGATGTCGTCGAGGATCCGCTCGGCATCGCGGCCGGAGACCTCGAACGGGCGGACGTCGATCGAGAAGACGTGATTGTCGGTGCCGCCGGCGATGATCCGGCCACCGCGGGCCGCCACCTCGGCCGCGAGGGCGCGGGCGTTCTCGACGGTCCGGCGCTGGTCGTCGCGGAACTCGT
>JBBSAS010000360.1:0-2292 GCA_038252055.1 Candidatus Limnocylindrales bacterium | reverse complement strand
TCCGCCGCGAGGTCGCGTGAGCGGTCGTCGCGGACGATCGGTCGGAGGAACCCGTATGCCAACCGGTGGCGCTGCCCTTGAGGACTGAAGCCACAATGGCGATCGGAGTCAGGAAGGCCGCGAGGAGAGCCCACTCGGTCGGGCCGTGGAAAGCGGCCTTGGCGGCCGCGACGAGCGCGAGATCCGACTCGAGTCGGAGCCGGACGACCTCGGGACGACCGAGGCAGGTGGTCAGGCGAACGCGTAGCGCTGCGGCTCCGCCCCGGCGCAGGGGTTCCCGCGCCCGAAGTGCACCTCCCCGGCGGTGACGTCGGCGAGAACCCAGAAGACCGTCCTGGTGCGGCTCTCCGCGCGGGGTTCGGCGAACGCAGCCGCGTCGGGTCCGGCGAGCTTGGCCGCGTCGGGCGCCGCGATCGGGTGCCGGCAGATCGAATCGGGCGCGCCATCGTGGTCGGCCAGCCAGCCGCGCAGGACGTCGGGCGTGACGCTCCCCGGCGGCGCGGCGGCGGCCGCGGCCAGGAGGCGGCAGCCGCGCTGGTAGCGGACCGCCGAGCGGCGGGCGTAGTCGGAGTCGCCCTCGTAGCGGAGCATGGCCGGCTCCACGTAATGGTTCGTGTGGGCCAGCCAGCCGCCGGGCGCGACCTCGCGGACCGCGGCGTCGCCGCCGCTTCCTTCCACGTTGACGACCCGGCCGCCGCGATGGGCGACGACGGTGTTGTAGCTGCTGGACCGGTCCGGGCGGAGGGCCATCCCGACGGCGGCGTCGATCGTCCGCGCCGTCAGCTGCTCGCGGACCATCAACAGGCGGGGCACGCCGACCCGCTGGTCGTTCGGGGTCAGCTCGTTCCCGGTCAGGGAGAGCCCAGCGTCGTTCCAGCCGACGCTCAGCCACGGGCCGATCCCGATCGAGAAGACGATCGGCTCGCCGGGAACCCGCCACTCGACGGCGACGAGCTGCGCCTCGGAGGCCTCGCCGAGGTCGTTGGTGTGGGCGACCCAGAGGTGGCCGTTCGCGGTGTGCGGCGGGCCGATGACGAGGTCCGAGCAGCGCCCGGGCACCGGCTCGCCCGTCCCGGCCTGGGACGGGCGGACCGACCAGATCTCCTCGACCGAGGCGGCGAAGAGGGCCAGCGGGTCCACGCCGGCACCCTCGGCCGCGCCGTCGATCTCCTCGACGAGCCATGGCGTCGCCGCCCGGGTCGCGGCGCGGTACCGCCCGGCGAGGGCGAGCTGCTCCTCGCGGCTGCGCCCGGCCGGGAGCTCGGCATCGAACGCGACCGCGTCGCGGAGGACCGCGGCCGTGGCTGCGCCCATCGCCCGGCCCACCTCGCGATGGTTCCCGGCGACCTGCAGGAGCGGGATCGGGGCAGCCACGGCTCCGCCGGCCGAGGCAGCCTCGGTTGCGGCGGCCCCGGCTCCGGCGGTCACAAGCCCGGTCTCCCGACGGCCGGCCTAGATGCCCGCCCGGTGGGCCGGGAGCGGCGGCATCCGCTTCTTCCCCTGGACGAGGAAGTGGTCGAACCAGGAGCGAACCTGGACGTGGTTCTCGACACGCCGAAACGGCGTCCCGGAACGGACCAGCTCATGCGTTTCGTCGGGAACTCGCATGAAGCGGACCGGGCGCCGCAGCGTGCGGAGCACGGCAAAGAGCGCCTCCGCCTGGCCGATCGGGCAGCGCAGGTCGTGCTCCGCGTGCTGGATGAGGAGCGGAGTGTGGATCTGGTCGGCGTAGGTGATCGGCGAGAGCTCCCGGTAAAGCTCGGGTTTCTCCCACGGCTGGGCCCCGAACTCGAGGATCCCGAACATCCCCCCGGCGAGGTCGCCGGTGAGCATCAGGCTCGTGAGGTCGGTCACGCTGCGGCAGGTGATCGCGGCGCTGAAGCGGTCGGTGTGGCCGACGATCCAGTTCGTCAGGTAGCCGCCGTACGAGCCGCCGGTGACGCCGAGGCGGGCCGGGTCGGCGATCCCGGCCTCGACGAGCGCCTCCACGTGGGCCATGACATCCGCCATCGGGCCCGCGCCCCAGTCGGGCAGGTTGGCGCTGTTGAAGTCCTCACCGTAGCCCTCCGACCCGCGGGGGTTCGTGTAGAGAACGCCCATCCCGGCCCCGGCCAGGACCTGGAACTCCCACTCCGGCGCCCATCCGTAGAGGGTATGGGGGCCGCCGTGGATCTGGAGGACGAGCGGGTCCGCCTCGCCGGCCGCGGCGGTCGCCGAACGGATGAGCCAGCCCTGGATCCGGCGGCCGTCCACCGTCTCCCAGCGCTCCTCCGGCTCGCGCACCTTGATCTC
>JBBSAS010000359.1:0-2300 GCA_038252055.1 Candidatus Limnocylindrales bacterium | reverse complement strand
GGCGAACGGGACGCGCCCCGCACGCACGGGCGAGCTCCTCGACGCGTGTCGTCGCCTCCTCGTCGGCCGGCGCCGGCACGACGACCCACGGCCGGTCGCGGAAGAGCCCTGCCTCGGCGGCGTCGAAGCCGCTCATCTCGAGGCCCGCCATCGGGTGGCCGCCGACGAAGCGGAGGCCGGCAGTCGCGGCGCGCTGCGCGATCAGGACCTTCGTGCTCGCCACGTCGGTGACGACCGCCTCGAGTGCGAGGGCCGCTCGTGCCGGGCCTGCAAGCACGTCCACGAGGTCGAGGCACGCCGATGGCGGTCCGGCGAGGACGACGAGGTCCGCCCCTGCGACCGCATCGGCCACCGATCCTGCCGCGCGGTCGATGGCCCCGACAGCGAGCGCCCGCCGAGGCCCGGCACCGGACGGCGTCCACGCGGCCACCTCCCAGCCCGCGCTCCGTACGGCGAGCGCGACGGAGCCGCCGATGAGCCCGAGTCCGAGGAGGGCGATCCGCATGCCGACCCTCAGCCGACGACCGGAAGATCCTCGAGCGCCTCGGAGATCGTGCTCTGCGGCAGCTCGTAGTCGGTGAGCGCCCCGGCGAGGTAGCGGTCGTACGACGAGAGGTCGTAGTGGCCGTGCCCCGAGAGGTTGAAGGCGATGACCCGCTTGACGCCCTCCTCCTTCGCCCGCAGCGCCTCGTCGATCGCGACGCGGATCGCGTGGTTCGATTCCGGCGCCGGCAGGATGAGCTCGGTGCGGGCGAACTGCACACCCGCGGCGAACGTGGCGTTCTGGTGGACGGCCCGTGCCTCGATGAGGCCGAGCTCCTTCACGAAGCTCACGAGAGGCGCCATGCCGTGGTAGCGGAGGCCGCCGGCGTGGATCGGCTCCGGGATGAAGCCGTGGCCGAGCGTGTGCATCTTCAACATCGGGGTCAGCTTCGCCGTGTCCCCGAAGTCGTAGGCGTAAACGCCCCGCGTGAGCGAGGGGGTCGCCTCCGGCTCGACGGCGATGATCCGCACGTTCGACTTCCCGCGGAGATTCTGCCCGATGAACGGAAAGACGAAGCCGGCGAAGTTCGAGCCGCCGCCGGTGCAGCCGATCAGGATGTCCGGCTCCTCGCCGGCGAGGGCGAACTGCTCCATCGCCTCCTGGCCGACCACCGTCTGGTGGAGGAGGACGTGGTTGAGGACGGAGCCGAGCGAGTAGCGCGTGTCGTCGCGGCCGACGGCGTCCTCGACCGCCTCGCTGATCGCGATCCCCAGCGAGCCGGGGCTGTCAGGGGTGGAGGCGAGGAGCGCCCGACCGAACTCCGTCGTCGTGCTCGGGCTGGGAACGACCTCGGCGCCGTAGGTCTCCATGAGCATCCGGCGGTACGGCTTCTGGTCGTAGCTGGCCCGCACCATGTAGACCTTGACTTCGAGTCCGAAGATCGCCCCCGCCAGGGCGAGGCTCGTCCCCCACTGCCCGGCCCCCGTCTCGGTGGCGAGGCGCTTGACGCCCTCTTCCTTGTTGTAGAAGGCCTGCGCGATCGCCGTGTTCGGCTTGTGGCTGCCGCCGGGGCTGACGCCCTCGTACTTGTAGTAGATGTGGGCCGGGGTGTCGAGCGCCCGCTCGAGGCGGTGGGCGCGGTAGAGCGGGCTCGGCCGGTAGAGCCGATAGGCGTCGCGGACCGGGCCCGGGATCTCGATCTCCGGCTCGGTGCTCACCTCCTGGGCGATGACGGCCATCGGGAAGATCGGGGCCAGGTCGGCGGGACCGATCGGCCGCCCCGTCCCCGGGTGGAGGACGGCCGGCGGCGGCGAGGGCAGGTCGGGCACGATGTTGTACCAGGACCGGGGGATGCGGTCCTCGCCGAGAACGAACTTGGTCTGGTCGCTGGCCACGGTGCCTCCTGGGGATCGGGTAGAGCTGGGTCGCCGGCGCCGCGGGCGGCGAACCGGGAGCCCGAGGCTACCGCAGCAGCGGCCCCCGGGGCAAGTCGCGCTCAGCCGGGCGCGTCGACAGTCGCGTCGGACGCCGCGTCGACCGTCGCGTCGAGCCGGGCGTCGGCGACCGGATGGTACCGCGCCGGGCCGTGCCCGAGCTCGCTCCGGTAGACGACGACGCGGTCGACCACCCACGCCGCGTCGAGCGCCGTGGCGGCGGACGCGAGCGCCTCGACGGCCCGGCCGCCGCCGGGGACCCCGTCCGCGCGCGCGACCGAGAGATGGGCCCGGAACGGGCGATCGTCGCGCCGCCACCCGCCCGCCTCCAGCTCGTCGTCGAGGCGTGCGGCCAGCGCCCGGAGCCCCTCCACACCGGTCTC
>JBBSAS010000358.1:0-2300 GCA_038252055.1 Candidatus Limnocylindrales bacterium | reverse complement strand
GTGAACGAGGGCGACCTCGAAGCCGCCCGCGCGCTCGTCGCCTCGACCGAAAACGCGGAGCTGTTCCTCTACCCCGGGAACGGGCACCTGTTCTCCGACGCCAGCCTGCCATCCTTCGACGCGGATGCCGCGGCGCTGCTCAAGGAGCGCGTGCTCGCCTTCCTCGCCGACCGCTGACCCACACGCGGTTGGCGTCGCTATGCGCCGGTCGCTCGGCCGATCACCGGGTCCGGTGCTCCGAGAGCATCCCGACGGCCTTCGCGACCCTCGCGGTACGCGTCTCAGCCTTCTTCGCGTCCTCGATCCACAGCACGTACGCCCGCTGATTCGTGTACGAAAGACCGCCGAAGAAAGCGCCCGCCTCGGGCGCGGCGGCGAGCTCCGCCGCCAGGTCGGTCGGGATCACGACCTCGCGCGGCGCGTCGTCCGGCACGACCTCAACCTCGATCTCCTCGCCGCCGGTCAACCCGGAGGCTGCCCGGTGCTCGGCGCTGAACGGCATCAGGATCTTGCCCATGGCGGGGGCCACGCTCGTCCGGTACCTGTAGCCGTTCACGGTCGCGAGGACCTTGACGCGCCGCCCCCGAGCGAGGGCAGCCAGGACCTCCTCGGGGACTTCGATCCCAGTGTTGTTCGGCCCGAACCGCTGGAGTGTCGTCCGGTACTTCATGCCAGGAGTATTCCACACGGTCGATCTCTGCTCGCGAACGTTGGTGGTAGGAGGACCGTCAGACCAGACGTCCCGGAGCTCCGTCACTCGCTGAAGCGCTCTTCCTTCCAGGGGTCGGCGTCGTTGTGGTAGCCGTAGCGCTCCCAGAAGCCCGGGACGTCGTGGTCGAGGATCTCCAGGCCGCGGATCCACTTGGCGCTCTTCCAGAAGTACCGTTTGGGGACGAGGAGGCGGAGGGGATAGCCGTGCTCGGGCGTGAGGGGCTTCCCGTCGTACGTGTCGGCGAGGAGGACGTCCTCGTCGTCGAGGGCGTCGAGCGGCAGGTTCGTCGTGTAGCCCTGCTCGCAGTGGGCGACGACATGGGTGACCCCGGGTCGAACGCCGGCGCGATCGAGGACGGCCCGGATTGGGATGCCCTCCCAGGTCGAGTCGAGCTTCGACCAGCGGGTCACGCAGTGGATGTCCACGGTCTCCTGCTTCCGCGTCAGGGCCCGGAGTTCGTCCCAGCTGAGGGTGAGCGGGGTTTCCACGAGGCCGAAGACGCGGAAGTCCCAGGTGGCGAGGTCGACGGGCGGGATCGTCCCGTAGTGGAGGACCGGGAACCCCGAGGTGAGGTGCTGGCCCGGCGGCGTCCGCTGTGCCGCGTCGGGGCTGGCGGCACGGTTCCCGAAGAGGCGGTCGAGCATGGCCTGTCTCCTGTCGCTGTTGTCGCATTCTCCGCGATCGTGCGGTGTCGGTCCATCGGCCCTTCCGGCGGCCGGCCGGCCGGGTACGCTTCGCGGCGATGTCGCCCGCTGCGAGCATGTCCCCACCGCCCGCCCACGAGGACGCGCACCACCTCATCGTGGTGATGCCTGCCTACAACGCCGCCCTCACCCTGGAGCGGACGTACGCGGACATTCCCCGCGACCTCGTGGACCGGATCATCCTCGTCGATGACGTTTCGGCCGACGAGACCGTGGAGATTGCCCGGCGGCTGGGCGTGGAGGTCATCGTCCACCGCCAGAACCGCGGCTACGGCGGGAACCAGAAGACCTGCTACGACGCCGCCCTCGCGGCCGGCGCGGACGTCGTGGTCATGCTGCACCCCGACTACCAGTACGACGCGACGCGGATCCCGGCCCTCGTCGAGCCGATCTTCCGGGGCGAGGCCGACCTGATGCTCGGCAGCCGCTTTCTCGGCGACCCGCTGGCGGGCGGGATGCCTCGCTGGAAGTACGTCAGCAACCGCTTCCTGACAGAGCTCGAGAACGCGGTCTTCGGGCTCCGGCTCTCCGAGTACCACACCGGCTTCCGGGCCTATTCGCGGAGCCTTCTCGAGACGATCCCGTACCACCGGAACTCGGACGACTTCGTCTTCGACCAGGAGCTCGTCGCCCAGGCCGTCGCGGCGGGCTTCGTCATCGGGGAGATCGCGGTGCCGACCCGCTACTTCGCGGAGGCGAGCTCGGTCGGCCTGCGCCGGAGCATCGTGTACGGCCTGTCCACGCTCCGGGTCTGCGGCCGCTTTGCGCTCCACCGGGTCCGGCTCCGTCCCTCGCCGAAGCTCACCCCGCGGCGACGCCCTCGGGCGGCCAGCACGCACCCTGTGGCTGACACGCACCCTGCGGCCGGCACGAACCCTGTGGCC
>JBBSAS010000357.1:0-2307 GCA_038252055.1 Candidatus Limnocylindrales bacterium | reverse complement strand
GAGTCAGCGCGGCGAGGGCGCTCGTGATCCGGCGGTCAAGCCGGTCGAAGCGGATGCGCCACGCGATGTCGGGGGCAGGAAGGACCGCGGCATGCCAGCCTCACGCTGGTTGAAGGCGGGCGTGTCACGCCGCAGGCCGACGCACGTCCGGCACGTTCCTCTTCGCGACACCGACCGCGACGGATCGCTGCTGCCGTGCCTACGCTCTCGACGCGAATGCTCGCCGCAGGGCCGACCGCCCCGCCCAGTAGCCGCTCATCCCGTGGACCCCGCCGCCGGGCGGCGTCGACGACGAGCAGAGGTAGATCCCGCGGTCGGGCGTGGCGTAAGGATTGATTCCGGCGACGGGCCGGGCGAAGAGCCCGCGCAGGTCCTGGAGCCCCCCGTTGATGTCGCCGCCGACGTAGTTGGCGTCGTAGGTCTCGATGTCCGCTGGAAGCCGGACGGATCGGTCGACGATTCGGTCACGAAACCCTGGGGCGAACCGCTCGACCTGCGCCTCGATCCGCTCGGTCATGTCGACGGTCGAGCCGTTGGGGACGTGGCAGTAGGCCCAGCCCGTGTGGCGGCTCGCCGGAGCTCGGCTCGGGTCGAAGCGGCTCGGCTGGACGAGGAGGACGAACGGGCGATCGGGGTGGCGTCCCGCGGCGACCTCCGCCTCGACGAAGGCGATCTCCTCCATCGTCCCGCCGACATGAACCGTTCCCGCTTCGCCGGCTCGCTCGGCGATCCAGGGGATGGGACCGTCGAGGGCCCAGTCCACTTTGACCACGCCGGGCCCATAGCGGAACTCCGCGAGGCGACGCCGGTAGCGGACCGGTAGCCGATCGCCGGCGATCGCCGCAAGGGCTCGCGGCGAGGTGTCGAAGAGGACCGCCCGCGCCGGCGGCACCTCGTCGAGCGAGGTGACCCGTCGCCCGGTGATGATTTCACCGCCGAGGGCGGTCAGCTCGGCCGCCATGGCCGCGGCGAGGTTCCCCGTGCCGCCCCGTACCAGCGGCCAGCCGTAGGCGTGCGCGGTCACGGCCAGGACGAGGCCGAACGAGGCCGTCGCCGGGCGCTCGAGGGGGACCATCCCATGGGCGCTCAGGCCAGCGAGGAGCGCCTGGGCCGGCGGCGTCCGGAAACGAGAGCGGGCGAGCCCGAAGGCCGAGCGCAGCGCCGGAAGCCCGAATCGCAGGGCCAGAAGCGGATGGCGCGGAGGACGGGTTACGGGCGCCAAGACGAAGTCCATGAGCGGATCCGGCTCCGTCACGAGCCGCCCGAAGAGCCGCCGATAGGGCCGAGCATCCTCGCCGAGGCCGGCCGCGGTGGCCGCCACGGAGCGCTCGAGGATGGCCGCGCTCCCGTCGTCGAACGGATGGGCGAGCGGGACGGTCGGGTGGACGAGCTCGAGGCCGTGACGGCCCAGGTCCAGGTCTCGGAAGAACGGCGACGCGGCCGCGGTCCCGGCGATCGCCGTGCACACGTCGTGGATGAAGCCGGGCAGGGTGAGCGCGGCGCTGCGCATTCCACCCCCGATGGTGTCTGCGGCTTCATAGACCACCACCGACCGCCCGGCTCGGGCGAGGGTGATCGCGGCCGCCAGACCGTTGGGCCCGGAGCCGATGACCACCGCGTCGGGTGCATCGTTCATCGGCGGGACTCCTTCGTCATGGGCGAATGGTGACGGCGCCTGACCGTGTCTGCACGGTTCGACGCGGAGCAGCTCGTGGGGCCGTACGCGGGCCATCCGCCGGTTGGGCCTGTCGCGAAGAGATGGGTGGAGCAGGCGTTGCTCCCGCCACCATCGAGGGAACCGCCTACAGATCCTCGCCGGGAAGAGCGGCGTCGTCTTGTCAGCCGACGAGCGCACCTCACGGCCACCATGCTCCCGCGATTCGCCCCCGTTGAGCACCGGCACAGGAACGCGGCGCACGCCAGCCCGTCGGCCGGCTTGGGTCCTGGGCGGCCTCGCCGGCGTTCCTGGAGAAATGCCCGAGACGGAGCGCCTCGAGCGTCAGACGATCACGGCTCGCCGATGCACTGCTGGCCCTGATGCCGATCGACAGCTCCTTGTCGTTGGCGCCGGTCACCGTGATCGAGCTGATGTCGCCGGCGGGGTAGGCGATCGCGGCTGCCGCATCGCAGATCGCGAGGGCCTCCGCCACGTCGGCCGCGGCCAGGGTGGTGACGATCGTCACGTCGTGACACCCGCCCTCGGTCGTGATCGAGACGATCCCGGCCTGCGTGAGCTGCTGCTTGACGAGCGCCGCCGTCGCCTCCCCGCACGTGCCGTCGCCCGCTCCGGTTCCCGCCGACCCGGCG
>JBBSAS010000356.1:0-2307 GCA_038252055.1 Candidatus Limnocylindrales bacterium | reverse complement strand
GCCGTCCGCGCAGCTCGGGATGGTCGCGCTGCTCCACCGCCGCGAAGAACGCGTCGAGGTCCACGTGAAGGATCGTCGGGCTCGTCCGCACGGCCCCATTGTCGCCGTGGCGCCGCTGCCCGCGATACTCCCGGGGTGCCGTCGGACCGCATCGCCGAGGGCGGCCGTCCGGCGCGCGTCAGCCACGCGTCCGGCGCGCGTCAGCCACGCGTCCGGCACGCGTCCGGCACGCGTCCGGCACGCGTCAGGCGACGAACGATCCCCGGAGAAAGAGCACGGTCAGCAGTCCCAGCAGCGACACCGACCCGACGAGCCAGGCCCGCTCGAGGTTCGGTCGCCGGAGCAGGAGCGCCGCGATCACGAGGCAGGGAAAGACCACCCCGAGGAGCCGCACGGTCGCCGTGAGGGGCACCGGCTGGATGCGGATGGCCACGAGGAGGATGCTCGCGGCGGCGTAGAGGAGGTACGACGCCGGGACCCGGCCGATCCCGAGCACGACGAGCGCGCCGCAGAGGAGCAACGCACCGAGGTTCACCGCCTCGATCCCCCGGAGCGCCGAGCCGTGGAGGATCCAGTCCCAGGCCGCCGCCACCGTCTCCCAGGGCGGGTGGAACTCGCGGCCACCCCAGGCATCCTGCGAGTCGAAGAGCGTGGTGCCGGTCATCGCGCGCTGGGCGAGCACGATCGCGAGCAGGACGAGGGCGGGGGCTGCCACGGCCAGCGCGCTCGAGGCCAGCTCCCGCAGGTCGATCGACCCGGCCTGCCGCCGCTCCCACGCCGCCCGGCCCGCCTCCCAGGCGAGCGGCACGACGAGGAGGATCCCCGGGAGGCGCGCGGCGACCGCGAGTCCCGCCGCGATCGCCGCCGGGAGCCAGCGCCGCTTCCGGGCAAACCGGAACGCCCAGACCGAGGTGGCGAGGAAGAGCGGCTCCGTGAACGGGGCCATCCAGTAGAGCGCCGCCGGCCAGGCGATGACGAACCAGGCGGTGCGACGAGCCACGGCGATCCCGAGGTCGTCGGCGACGAGGCGCCCGAGCCCCACGAGCGCCACGACCATCGCGACCGCGGAGACGATGAGTCCCGCCAGCGCCACGTTGCCCCCGAGCGGCGCGGCAACGGCTGCCATGAGGGCCGGGAGGAGCGGCAGGAACGCCGTCGAGTCATCCGACGCGTACCCGAACGTCGCGATCTTCGCGTACCAGCAGGCGTCCCATCGCTGCCAGATCCCGACGAGCGGGAAGGCGACGGGCCCGTCGGCCAGCGGCGGGATCTGCGTCCAGCCGTTGCGGGCGAGCTCGAAGTGACAGGGCCCGGGCAGGTCACCCTCGAGCCACAGGACGAGGCCGAGCCCCGAAAGGGCGACCCGCAGGAGGAGGACGAGACCGAGCGCGAACCAGACGTCGCGGGGAATGACGCTGCCGGCACGGCGGAGCGATGCCATCGCGGCTCCTCCTGCGCTGCGGGGTGAGCGGGGCGGCACGGCACGCCGCCGTCCCCGAGTGTACGGTCTGCCCATGGCGATCCGGGTGGCGACAACGACCCAGCCGAGGCACGACGGCGATACGCGGGAAACGCTCGCGGGCGCCTCGCTCGTGGACGTGGTCCTCGGTTCGTGGCGGCCGGGGTCGCTGGCCGTCGCGGTGGCGGTCGCGGTCGTCGTCTCCGCGATCTACCTCGTCTCCGCCCCGCCGTCGCAGCCGATCGACTACTTCGTCCGCCTCGCGGACGCGTTCCTCCGCGGCCGGCTCGACCTGGCGGAGGCGCCCTCGTGGCTCAACGAGCTGGTCCCGTCCGGCGCGGGCGGCTGGTACGTGCCCTACCCACCGATGCCGGCAGTCGTCCTCCTCCCGTTCGTGGCCCTCTTCGGGACCGAGGTCCCACAGCAGGTCGTGAGCGCGCTCACGGGCGGGATCGCGGCCGGGCTCGTCTTCCTCGCCTTCGGGCGACTCGGCCTGCGGATGCGGTCCGCGCTCGGCCTCACCGCGGTCTTCGCCCTCGGCACGGTCCTCTGGTGGGGCGCCTCCGAGGGATCGGCCTGGCTCTTCGCCCAGGCGGTCGCAGTCGCCTTCAGCGCCGGAGCGCTCCTCCTCTCGACCCACCGCCGCTGGCCCTTCGTCGTCGGCCTCCTCCTCGGCTGCGCGACGATCTCACGCTTGCCGGTGGGGTTGACGGCGCCGTTCCTCCTCGCGGTCGCGGTCGGCCTCCCGCTCCCGGTCGGCCTCTCCGACGTGCGTCGGGTCGTCCGTCCCGCGGTCGCCGTCGCCGCCGGGCTGGCGCTCCCGGCGCTCGCCGTCGCCGCCTACAACG
>JBBSAS010000355.1:0-2310 GCA_038252055.1 Candidatus Limnocylindrales bacterium | reverse complement strand
TGCCCGGGGCCCGGACGTGCGGCGGGCGAGGCTTTCGCGGAGCGCGTCCTCGACGAGGGCATTCAGGGTCCGCCCGGAGGCGGCCGCGCGCGCCTTCGCCTCCGCGAGGAGGTCGTCGTCGATCGAGATCGTGGTGCGCATGCATCACAGCATCACCTGCCTGCATCATGATGTCAACCAGCTCCGGCCGGTCGCGGTGGCATCGCCCGTCCCGTGCGTCGCTGGAGGTCGGGCGATCGATGCGATCCGCGCCGGCGCCGGCCGCGCGAGACCGACCGCCCTGTCCACGTACGATTTGGCCCGTCCCCTGCGGGATCCCCGTCGTTCGTGTCCCACCACGCGGGCGGGCAGTCCATCACCCCGGGGACGCGTTCTCCGCGAAAAGGACGGCGACCGGCCATGATGGCCCGATGACATCCATTCGTGACGTCCGGCCGATACCGTGTCGACGATGACAACGCCGACGCCGATCTCGACCCGCTCCGCGCCCGAGCCTGCGCCCCGGCGCGCGCCCACGTGGGCCGTGGCCCTCGCCGGGGCGGTGGCCGGGGGTGCCGCGATCGCCGCCTCGGAGCTAGCCGCCGGCCTGGTCGGGGCACCCTCGCTCGTCGTCGCGATCGGGGCGCTCGTCATCAGCCTCCAGCCGCCCGGGGCGAAGGACGTGATGGTTTCGCTGTTCGGGGGGAACGACAAGCTCGCCCTCAACCTGATGGTCGTCGTGGCGGCTACGGCGATTGCCGCCCTGGCCGGGGTGCTTGCCGCCCGGCGGTTCGGGTGGGGTGCCGCGGTCTTCGTCGCCTTCGGCATCGTGGCCGCCTGGGCCGCGCTGATCATGCCGCTCAGCGAGCCGCTGCTCGCGGTGGCAAACGCGGCGCTGGCGGTGGTCGCCGGGCTCGTGGTCCTGCGGCTGCTCCTGGGTCGGGCAGCGCCGGAGGCCAATGCCGCACCGGAGGTGCGCGCCGGGGCGCCCGCCCGTGCGACCCCACCGGCGGTCGCCGCGGGTTCCGCGCCCGCCGTCACACCCATGCCGGCGGTCGCCGCCGGTTCCGCGCCCGCCGAGCCCACCGCCTGGGCCGCGGCCTGGCCGCGACGGCGCTTCCTGATCGCCAGCGCCGGCACACTCGGCGGCGTTCTCGTGGCCGGCGGCATCGGCCGCACCCTCGTGGAGTCACGCCACGCCGAGGGCGTCATCACCTCGACGAAGCTGCCGACGGCCCTCCAGCCGGCCGCCGCGCTGGGTGCCGACCAGTCGCTCGCCGTGCCGGGCCTGACGCCGCTCGTGGTGCCCAACGGCGACTTCTACCGGATCGACACGTCGCTCCTCGTGCCCCAAGTGGACCCCGAGACCTGGCAGCTGCGTGTCACCGGCATGGTCGATCAGGAACTGACCTTCACCTACGACGAGCTCCTCGCGATGCCGCTCTTCGAGCAGTACGTGACGATCGCCTGCGTCAGCAACGACGTCGGCCAGCACCTCGTCGGCAACGCGCTTTGGACCGGCGTTCGCCTCAAGGACGTCCTCGAGGCGGCCGGCGTCCGCGATGGCGCCACCCAGATCGTTGGGCGCTCGGTCGACGGCTTCACCGTCGGCTTCCCGACCTCCTGGGCGACCGCGCCCGAGCGCGAGCCGATGATCGCCGTCGGGATGAACCGCGAGCCGCTCCCCGCTGCCCACGGGTTCCCCGCCCGTCTCATCATCCCGGGCCTCTACGGCTACGTCTCGGCGACGAAATGGCTCGGCGAGATCGAGCTGACGACCCGCGAGGCGGTCGATGGTTACTGGATTCCCCTCGGCTGGGCGAAGGACGCCCCGATCCTCACCCAGTCGCGGATCGACGTCCCGACCGACGGCGCGCGCGTGCCCGCCGGACCGATCGAGCTGGCCGGAGTGGCGTGGGCCCCCGACCGCGGGGTGACCGGGGTCGAGGTCCGCGTCGACGACGGCGCCTGGCAGGCTGCCCGGATCAGCCGGCCGATCTCCGAAACCACCTGGGTCCAGTGGGCGTATTCATGGACGGCCTCGACCGGCGACCACACGGTGGAGGTCCGCGCGACCGACGGCAGCGGCGACGTCCAGACCGCCGATGTCACCCCGCCGGCGCCCGACGGGGCTCGCGGCCACCACCGGATCTCGTTCTCGGCGGGCTGACCGCGCCCTCTCGTGCGGCGCGCGTAGGATTCCCGCCGTGGATCCCCTCACCCTCGTCCTGTTCGTCGTCGGCCTGGTGGCCCTCGTGGCCGGGGCGGAGATCCTCGTCCGGGGCGCCAGCCGGCTCGCCACGGAGCTCGGCGTCAGCCCCCTCGTCGTCG
>JBBSAS010000354.1:0-2322 GCA_038252055.1 Candidatus Limnocylindrales bacterium | reverse complement strand
GCCTTCGGGCCCTTCATCGACGCTCACCTCGAGCTTCTCGAGGAGGGCCGGGCCACGGGGATGACCGCCCCACGGATCGTCGCCGAGCGGACGATCGCCCAGACCGAGCGCCACCTCGCCACGCCCGTCGAGGAATCGCCGATCGTCACGGGGGCACGCCTGGCCGACGGTGACGACGCGGGCCGCGCCCGGATCGCCGAGCTCGTCCGCGACGTGGTGGACCCGGCCCTGGCGCGGTACGCGGACGCACTGAAGGGCCCCTACCTGGCTGCCACCCGCCTCGAGCCCGGCCTCTGGTCGGCGCCGGACGGGGCAGCCCGCTACCGGATGGCGGTCCGCACCTGGACGAGTCTCGACCTCGAGCCTTCCGAGCTCCACCAGGTCGGACTCGACGAGCTGCGCGCCCTCGACGCCGACCGCCTCGCGATCGCCGCCGACGCCGGCTTCCCGAGCATCGCCGCGTACCGCGCCCACCTCGTCTCCGACCCGGCGAACCAGGTGGCCGCGCCCGAGGAGCTCGTCGCCCGTGCCCACGAGGACATCGACCGGGCGATGGCCGCCGCCCCCGGATGGTTCGGGCGCCTGCCGGTCGCCCGCTGCGAGGTCCGGCCGGTCGAGGCGTTCATGGAGCGCGACGCCCCGCCGGCCTACTACTATCCGCCGACGCCCGACGGGAGCCGGCCGGGGATCTACTTCGTCAACACCTACGACCTGCCGACCCGGCTCCTCTCGAAGCTGGCCGGGACGACGTACCACGAGGCGGTGCCGGGCCATCACTTCCAGATCGCCCTGGAGATGGAGCATCCGTCCCTGCCGGCTTTCCGGCGCCTCGGCAGCCGCCTGGTCGGCTCCGCCTACGCCGAGGGCTGGGGCCTCTACTCGGAGCGCCTCGCCGACGAGATGGGCCTCTACCGCACGCCCGCGGAACGCTTCGGCATGCTGGAGGCCCAAGCCTGGCGGGCCGTGCGGCTCGTCGTCGACACGGGGATCCACGCTCTCCGCCGGGACCGCGAGTGGGCGGTGGGGCTCCTCCGGGACGGCGCCGGCCTGTCCGCCACCGACGCGAGCATCGAGACGGATCGCTACATCGTCTGGCCGGGCCAGGCCCTCTCGTACAAGGTCGGCCACCGGGAGATCCTTCGGCTCCGCGACGAGATCGCCGCCCGGGACGGCGCGGCCTTCGACATCCGCGCATTCCACGACGCGCTCCTCGGACACGGGTCGCTGGCCCTCGCGACGCTCGCCCGGGAGCTGCCGGGCTGGGTCGTGCCCCGGGCAGGGTAGGGGACCTGCGGGTCGGCCGATGGGATCTCGACCGGGCCGCAACGCTCAGGCCCTCCGGCGGCTCCGCGTGGCGAGCCAGCCGGCGAGCGTGACCAGGTAGACGAGACCGCAGCCGGCGAGCGCCAGGAGCGTCGTCCGGTCGCGCACCGAGATCGCGATCCAGGCCGCCGGATAGGCAACGAACCCGAGGGCCGTCGCGGCGCCGGCCCGCCGGAGGGTGACCCAGCCCGCTGCGGTCGCCCCGAGCCCGACCGCGGCCGCCGGCGGGTTGAGCACGATCGCCGCGCCCACCGCGGCTCCGATCCCGCGGCCGCCACGCCAGCGGGGCACGACGGGCCGGATCGACCCGGCGACCGCACCGACGGCAGCGGCCACCGCTCCCCAGTATCCCGCCGCCATCCAGCCCAGGAGGCCCGGCAGCAGCGCCTTCGAGGCATCGAGGACGAGGACGACGCTCCCGGGCCCCGGGCCCGCCAGCCGCCAGAGGTTGGCCGCCCCCGGGTTCCCCTCGCCGGACGTGCGGGGGTCGACCCCGACGGCGCGTCCGACGATCATCGCAGACGGGAAGCTTCCCGCCGCCCAGCCGATGGCAAGAAGGGCGGCTGCCGCGACCGGGGTGAGCACCGCCGGGTCTCCGCCGGGCACCCGCCTCAGGCCCCCTTCGCCAGGGTCCGGACAATCAGCCATGCCTTGCGGTTCCCCGGGACGACGGAGCGGTGCGGCCGGCGCGACCCCATGCCGTCGCGTTCCACCTGGCGGAGGACCTCCCGGTAGAGGACGGCTGCCACGCGGATCGAGCGGCGGCCGTGGCGGAGGAGCGGGATCCCGGCGAGCCCGACCTCGTAGTCGGCGTCGGCCCGGGCGATCTCGTCGGCGAGCACCGCGCGTCGATCGGCGGTCGAGAGCGTCGCGGGCGTGATCCCGTGACGGGCCAGGACGGCGACCGGGAGATAGACGCGACCGCGCGCAAGGTCCTCGTCCACGTCGCGGACGATGTTGGTCCGCTGCATCGCCATCCCGAGGCTCCGGGCGGCAGCG
>JBBSAS010000353.1:0-2344 GCA_038252055.1 Candidatus Limnocylindrales bacterium | reverse complement strand
TGGAAGTCCACGATCGGCGTGCACGCACGCGCGACCCGGCTCCCGGTTCGCCCGCGGAGAATAGCACACCCGCCGCGGCCGGAGTCCAGGCCGCAGCCGGAGCCCCGATCGTCGGCCGGCGACAGGCCGGTCGGCGAAGCCATGCTGGGCGGCCCGGTCCCGAGGAGATCGCCGCGGCGTCGCAACGCGGCGGCGGCTCCGCGCCGACCCGCTCGACGCGGAGGCGTACCCCCGGGGGCGCGGCCGGTGGCGCGCGCCGTATCGCGAAACGCGATCGACGGCGGGCTGCAGACGCGTGGAAACGCGGCCAAACCGCGGTGCCACTGCATCTCGGAGCGTGGACGCCCGCGCCCTGATCGCGAAACCCGATCTCTGCGACCCGTGCCTGGTCGCCAGCGAGGGAGTTGGGCCGAAGCGCCTCCGGGGGACGCGGCCGAGACCCCGGCCGAGACCCCGTCAGGACGGGCGGCGGGCGGCCGACTCTGTGGCCAGCCGCGCCGCGAGAGCCTCCCACGGTTCGGCCGGCTGCTGCTCGCCGCTCCGCGTCCGCGGCGCGGCCGTCCGGGCTTGCACCTCGCGGTCACCGAGGACGAGCATGTACGGCACCTTCTGCTCCTGGGCGACCCGGATCTTGTTCTGCATCCGGCCGTCCGAGCCGTCGACCTCGACCCGGATCCCCGCCGCGCGCAGCACGGCGGCCAGCTCGCGGGCGGGCTCGAGGTGGCGATCGGCGATCGGGATGACAACGGCCTGCACGGGAGCCATCCAGAGCGGGAAGGCGCCGGCGAAGTGCTCGACAAGGATCCCGATGATCCGCTCGAGCGACCCGTAGACCGCCCGGTGGATCGCCATCGGTCGCTGGGGCTGTCCTTCGGCATCGATGTACGTGAGGTCGAACCGCTCGGGAAGCATGACCAGGTCGACCTGGAAGGTGGCCGTCTGCCACGACCGGCCGAGCGCGTCCTCGACGTGGATGTCGATCTTCGGGGCATAAAAGGCCCCGTCCTTCGGCTTCAGCGTCCAGGGCAGGCCAGACCGGTCGAGCGCCTCGCGGATGAGGGCCTCAGCGCGCTCCCAGAGCGCCGGGTCGCCGAGGGCCTTGTCGGGCTTCGTCCCGAACTTCACCTCGGGCGCGAGACCGAACCAGCCATACACCTCCTGGACCTCGCCGAGCAGGGCCGCGATCTCGTCGGCGAGCTGGTCGGGCCGGACGAAGATGTGGCTGTCGTCCTGGACGAAGTGGCGGACCCGGGTGAGCCCCGAGAGCGTTCCGGATCGCTCGTTGCGATGGAGGCGGCCGTACTCGGAGAGCCGGAGCGGGAGGTCCCGGTAGGAGCGGATCCGGCTCTTGTAGATGATCGTCGACTCGGGGCAGTTCATCGGCTTGAGCGAGAACGTCTGGCCCTCCGATTCGACGAGGAACATGTGGTCGCGGTAGAGGTCCCAGTGGCCCGACTGCTCCCAGAGCTTCTGGTGGACGAGCATCGGGGTGCTGATCTCCTCGTACCCCCGCCGCTCCTGGAGTTCCCGCATCGCGGTTTCAAGCGTTCGGTAGAGCCGCTGTCCCTTCGGGTGCCAGAAGGCGGACCCGGGGCTGACGTCGTGGAAGCTGAAGAGGTCGAGGGCGACGCCGAGCCGGCGATGATCGCGCTTGCGAGCCTCTTCGCGGCGCCAGAGGTACTGGTCGAGCGCCTCCTGTGTCTCCCAGACCGTGCCGTAGATCCGCTGCAGCATCGGTCGCTTCTCGTCGCCGCGCCAGTACGCTCCCGCCACCGAGAGGAGCCGGAAGGGGCCGATGTCGGCCGTCGTGGCGACGTGGGGGCCCTTGCAGAGATCGCTGAACGGCCCGTGGTCGTAGAAGCTCGTCACGGGTGGCTCCTCGCCGGCTGTGGCCGCCTTCGCCGCGAGGTCGTCGAGGATCTCGACCTTGTACGCCTGGCCGGCAGCCTCCGCAGCCGCTCGCGCGTCGGCGAACGGGAGCTCCCGGCGGGCGAACGGGTGGGCTGCGGCAACGCTCGCCCGCATCCGATCCTCGATCGCCGCGAGGTCGTCGGGCGTGAGGGGCCGGGGAAGCTCGAAGTCGTAGTAGAAGCCGTCGCTGATCGCGGGTCCGATCCCGAGCTTCGCGCCCGGGAAAAGCTCGACGACGGCCTCGGCCATCACGTGGGCCGCCGAGTGGCGCATCGCGTCGAGCGGTTCGTGGGCTCCCGCGTCGAGCAGCTCCTCCGCCGACCCGCGCTCGGGCGTTTCGAGCACCTCCTGCACCTCGATCACCTGCTCGTCGGCCATGGTCATTCCTCCTGTCGCGAAGAACACAAAACCCCTCGTCCGTGCAGGACGAGGG
>JBBSAS010000352.1:0-2346 GCA_038252055.1 Candidatus Limnocylindrales bacterium | reverse complement strand
TCTCGATGTCCGTGAGGCGCTGATCCGACTCGGCGACGCGGCGGGCACCCAGCTCGACGAAGACCTCGTCGGGCTCTTCATCGCGGGCATCGAGCGCGACCCGGATGCCCCGCTTCCCGGCCTGGAATCGTCGAGGGCCGGGCTCTGGACCCCCTACTTGAAGGTCGCCTGATCCATGGGGAGCCTCCGTCGGCCGCTGGGCAGGTGGGTCGGCATCGTCGTCGTCGTCGCGCTGGGCTTCGGGGGAGGTGCGCTTCTCGCCCCACTGCCTGCCGTCGGGGCGGTGAAGACTTGGACGGTGACCCCGTCACCGCTGACCCTGGACCTGGATGTCGCCACGGAGATCAGCTTCACCGTGACCGCGGTCGGCAACGTGAAGGTCGGCTGCGTCGAGTTCGAGATCCCGTCAGGATTCACCGTGGTCAGCGCGCGCCCTCCGTCGCCTTGGATCCTCGACCCGATCGTGGCGGGTCCGCCGGCAGACGTGGTCTTCCACGTCACGAAGGATTCGCAGCGGCTCGAGAAGGGCGCCTCGAAGATCTTCCGGATCACCGTGATCCCGACGAAGGTCGCCACCGGCCCGTGGACGGTCAATGCCTACGAGAAGTTCGACCCATCGAGCAAGCCTGCAGCGCGGAGCGTCGTTCTCGGTGGCTTCGTCGTCGCGCCCGCCCCAACGCCACGGCCAACGCCCGCGCCGACCCCGCGGCCGACACCCGCCCCAACGCCACGGCCAACGCCCGCGCCGACCCCGCGGCCGACACCCGCCCCAACGCCAAGGTCCACGACGCAACCGGCCCCGACCGCCACCTCAGCCTCGGGGCCACCGACGCCGGCGGCGACGAAATCTCCCATGCCGGGTGCGCCCGCGAGCCAGCCAGCTCCCGACCCGACAGCCGCGCCCTCCTCCGACCCGGTGGCCAGCCTTGGACCGGTCGCGGCCTCGACCGAGCCGGGTCCGTCGGCGTCGGCGAGTCCGGCTCCAGGTTCGGGAGCCCAGGGCGCTGGACAGTCGCCGACGCCGGGTGCTCCCCAGCCGGCTGGGAGCGGCCCCGTCGCCTGGGCCAGCATCCCGCACGCCGGCTCGACCGGTTCGCTGTCGGCCGCGACGGTCGTCAATCTGCTTGGCTCGCTGGGCATCTTCGAGTGGCTCGTTCCGACGGCGATCCTGGCGGTTCCGGGCCTGCTCCTGATCCTCGTGATTGCCGCCCAGGCAGGTGGGGCGGTGGCGTGGCTGCCGCTGGTCCGACGGAAGATCGGTGGCTTCGGGCTTGCGGCTGACCGGCGCCGCGGGGATCGCGAACCACGTGACGCCGACAGCCGCGGCTGAAGAGAGAACCGAGGACCTTGCTCTCCTGCGCCTCGCCCGTTCCCGCCCTTGACCGAATCCGCGAAACGGGCCTAGACTCGCGCCCTCAATCGAATACGCGGCTGTGATCGGGACGAGTACCCGTCGCGGCGCCGGCAGAGAGACCCGACGGCTGGTGGAAGTCGGGGCGGCGGCGACGGCGAATGGACCCGGGAGCCTCCGGACCGAACGCGGACCAGGCCGAATATCCCCACGGGAGCACGGTTACCGCCAGTAGGCTCCGGCGCAGAGCGCCAGCGATACAGGGCAGCGCCGATCGGACGGACCCCCGTCCCGTCGGTCACGATGAGCGCGGCAGATGCCGAACCCGGGTGGCACCGCGGAAGGTCCGACCTTTCGTCCTGGCAGGACGAGAGGTCGTATTCGTTTCCGGAGGTTCGTCGCAGATGCCCACCCAGCACCCCCTCAGCCTCGGCGAGGTCAAGCGCCTCGCGGGGAGCGCGGACACGATCCGCCTACAGGCGGTGCGCGACGCCGATCTCGAGACGCCGATCGGCGCCTTCCTCCGGCTCGACGACGGCACGACCCCCGCCTACCTCCTCGAATCCGTCGAGGGCGGCGAGCGCCTGGGGCGGTACAGCTTCCTCGGCGTCGGGCCGCGGCGGCTCCTCGAGGTTCGCGGCGGCATCGCCCGGATCCAGGACCGCCCGGTCGGGGTGGTCGACTACGCGCCCGACCTGCCGGTCACCGAGGTTCCCGCCGACGACCCGCTCGCCGCCCTCCGCGCCTTCCTGCCCCGCCGCCGCGTCGAGCCGACCGAGGGGATGCCCCGCTTCACCGGCGGTGCGGTCGGCGCCCTCGCCTACGACGCCATCTCGGTCTTCGAGCCGACGGTGCCCCTCCCGGCGGCGGACCCCGTCGGCGTCCCGCTCGCGAGCTTCATCGAGACCGACCTCGTCCTCGTCTTCGACCACCTGACCCACACGCTCGCCGCGATCGCCTCGCTCCACACCGATGCGCCCCGCCTGGAGGAGCGC
>JBBSAS010000351.1:0-2347 GCA_038252055.1 Candidatus Limnocylindrales bacterium | reverse complement strand
GACATGGGGATCCCCTGGGGCGAATCCACCACCTGCACGAGCTGCGGCAAGTGCGTCCAGGTCTGCCCGACCGGCGCGCTCTTCGAGAAGGGGCGCCCCGTCGCCGTCGGCGGCAAGTCGCGACGCCCGTATCTGCCGTGGCTCAAGGTCATGACCGAGGAACGAGGACGATGAGCAAGCCGCGCGTCGCCACTGTCTGGCTCGACGGCTGCTCGGGCTGTCACATGTCGCTCATCGACCTCGACGAGCGCCTCCTCGACATCTTCCTCGAGCGGGCCGACCTGGTCTACAGCCCCCTCGTGGACTTCAAGGACTACCCCGAGGATGTGGACGTCTGCCTCGTCGAGGGCGCCGTCTCGAGCGAGGACGACCTGCACAAGATCAAGATGGTCCGGGAGCGGACGAAGACGCTGATCTCGTTCGGCGACTGCGCGGTCACGTCCAACGTGCCGGGCATGCGGAACCCGATCGGCGTCGCTCCCCTCCTCGACCGGGCCTACCGGGAGAACGTGACGATCAACGCACAGATCCCGTCCGAGGTCGTGCCGGCGCTCCTGCCGGTCTCGATGCCGGTCCACCGGGTCGTCAAGGTCGACGTCTTCCTGCCGGGCTGCCCGCCTTCCGCCGACATCATCTACGCCGTGCTGGACGACCTGCTGGCCGGCCGCGTCCCCGACGCGTCCGCGGCCCGGTTCGGCCGCTGAGGGGGAGTTCACATGAGCCGAACCATCGTCATCGATCCGGTGACCCGGATCGAGGGCCACTCGAAGATCACCATCCAGCTCGACGACCACGGTGAGGTCGCCGACGCCCACTTCCACGTCACCCAGTTCCGGGGGTTCGAGCGGATCACCCAGGGCCGGCCGGTCCACGAGATGCCGGCCCTCATGGCCCGGATCTGCGGGATCTGCCCGGTCAGCCACCTCGTCGCCTCCGCGAAGGCGGTGGACGACATCATGGCCGTCGAGGCGGCGCCGACCGGGGCCGACCTTCGGCGGATCATCAACCTCGCCCAGATCGTCCAGTCGAACGCCCTCTCGTTCTTCCACCTCTCCTCCCCCGATCTCCTCTTCGGCTTCGACGCCGACCCCGCCCGGCGGAACATCATCGGGCTCGCCCGCGAGAACCCGCAGCTCGCGCACGACGGTGTCGCCGTCCGCAAGTTCGGCCAGGAGATCATCGAGTGGATGGGCGGCAAGCGGATCCATCCGCCCTGGATCGTCCCCGGCGGAGTCGTCCATCCGCTGACCCTCGAGGTCCGCGACCGGATCCTGGCCGGGATCCCCGAGGCCATCGCCGCGGTCGAGCGCGCGATCGCCTGGTACAAGTCCGACATGATCCGCTGGGAGGACGAGGCCGCGACGTTCGGCAACTTCCGCTCGGCCTTCATGGGGCTCGTCGATCGCCACGGCAACGTGGACCACTACGACGGGTGGCTGCGTGTCGTGGACGCGGACGGCAAGTACCTCGCCGACAAGGTGGACCCTAAGACCTTCAACGACTACATCGGCGAGGCGGTCGAGCCGTACTCGTACCTGAAGTCCACCTACTGGAAGGCGATGGGCTACCCGGACGGGATCTACCGCGTGGGACCGCTGGCCCGCGTGAACGTCGCCGACCGGATGGGCACTCCTCGCGCCGACGAGGAGCTCGAGAAGTTCCGCTGGCGACTCGGCCGGGTGGCCAGCTCGTCGTTCCACTACCACTACGCCCGCCTGATCGACACGCTCCACGGGCTCGAGAAGATCGAGGAGCTGCTCCGCGGGCCGGAGATCCTCTCCACGCACGTCCGCTCGATCGCGGCGATCAACCGCAACGAGGGGATCGGCGTCTCCGAGGCTCCCCGGGGCACGCTGATGCACCACTACAAGGTGGACGACGACGGCATCGTCGAGTGGGTGAACCTGGTCATCGCGACCGGGCACAACAACATGGCGATGAACCGCAGCGTCCTCCAGGTGGCCCGCACCCACGTGAAGGGCGACGCCCTCGAGGAGTCGATGCTCAACCGGGTCGAAGCGGTCATCCGCTGCTACGACCCGTGCCTCTCCTGCTCCACCCACGCCCTCGGCCAGATGGCCCTGCAGATCGACCTGCTCGCGCCCGACGGGAAGGTCCTCGACACCCTGGCGCGCTGAGCAACCCGTCGGTGAGTAACCCGTCGGTGAGCAACCCCTGGCCCCGCTCGAACACCCCTGGTGATGCTGGGGGTGTTCTCGTCATCGGGTACGGCAACGCCCTGCGCTCCGACGACGGGGTGGGCCTCCACGCGGCGGAGCTCCTCGCCGACGACCCGCGGCTCGCGGGCGTCGAGGTGATGGCCCGCCACCAGCTGACCCCGGAGCTG
>JBBSAS010000350.1:0-2348 GCA_038252055.1 Candidatus Limnocylindrales bacterium | reverse complement strand
TCGGCCTTCGCCCGCTCGAGAACCTGGAGGCTCCGGTCGTAGCGAGCGCGCTT
Organism: Candidatus Limnocylindrales bacterium; assembly: GCA_038252055.1. Lineage (GTDB taxonomy): Bacteria > Chloroflexota > Limnocylindria > Limnocylindrales > CSP1-4 > CTSoil-043. The sequence goes on along the minus strand of JBBSAS010000350.1, from coordinate 2,295 downwards.
GCGGACCGGCTTCTGGAGCCGCTCGACCGTCTCGACGTTGTGGTTGAGGATGTCCGGCCCCGCCTCCATCACGGCCCGGAGCGGCGCCACCTTGCCGTCGAAGTCGGGGATCAGGACCTCGACCCCCATCCCCGGGCAGCGGTCGCGGAGCTGGCGAATCGTCTCGGCGAAGACCGAGGCGCCGCCGTCGGCGAGGTCATCGCGGGCGACCGAAGTCACGACCACGTGCTCGAGTCCCATCGTGGCCACCGCCTCGGCGACCCGGCGCGGCTCGTCCGGGTCGAACCACGTCGGCCGGCCCGTTGCGATCGCGCAGAAGCCGCAGGCGCGGGTGCAGACGTCGCCGAGGATCATCACCGTGGCGGTGCGCTGGTCCCAGCACTCCCCCATGTTCGGGCAGCGGGCCTCCTCGCAGACCGTGTTGAGATTCAGACCGCGGAGGAGGTGGCGCAGGTCGCGGACCGCCTCGCCGGCCGCCACCGGGGCCTTCAGCCAGTCGGGATGGCGGCGGGCCCGGGGCATCGCCTCGGCGCCTGGGGCGGTCGAGGCGGCGTCGGGATCTTCGCCCACCGAGTCGAGCGAGCCCGCCATCGCGATCGACGGCGAACCGGCGTGGTGACGGACCCGGGGGGAGGGATCCGGGGCCACCGCGGGGCCCAGGACCGGCAGCTCACGCGACATGGTCCAAGTCTATCCGGGGGAGCACTCGGGGGTCTTCGCGTACTCCACACCGGCCAGCGCTCCCTTGAGCCAGACGAGGACCAGGTCGTCGGCGCTGCCGCCGACGGGCGCATCGAGGAGCACCAGGCGCATCGCGCCGTTCGTGTACGGCGTCATCGCGTAGCCGGGGGCGTCCTCGCCGGTGAAGGGCCGCTTCCAGCCCGTGTAGCGATAGATCAGGCCGTCGTACCGGACCCACGACGGGAAATCGTCCACCCTGATCGCATCGACGATCGGGCAGTCGGCCAGCCGGACCCCGGACTGGACGGTGGCGGTGGGCCCGGCCCACGTGTCCACGTGATTCTCCCGCCACAACTGCGTCCCGAAGCGGAATGCCATGTAGACGAGAGCGGCCACGATCGCAACCCGGACCAGGATCCAGAGGATCGGGTGCCAGTCGATCGACACCCGACCTCGACCACCCTTGAGCTGGAGCTCCTGGCCGGCCTGGAGGCTGCGCAGCAGCGCCGAATAGCGGTCGCGACCGCCCGCGTAGAGCTCGTCGCGGCGGGCCGCCCGCTCGGCGATCGACGGGCGGTCGTACTCGCTTGCGGCTGGCGCGGGCTGACCGTGCGCCGGTGGCGCGGGCGATCCGTGCGCCGGAGCGTCCGGGCGGTCGCCCGCGGGAATCGATTCGCCCGCCACGGAGCCTCCTAGAAGATCGCCGTCTCGGGCCCGACGGCCTCGAGCCAGGCCTTCACGTCGCGGAGGAAGTAGCCGGCCTGGGCGCCGTCGTTCGCCCGGTGGTCGATCGCGATCACCATGTTCATCACCGGGCGGATCGCGATCACGTCGCCCTGCGGCGTCTCGAGCACCACCGGCCGCTTCACGATCGCCTCCATCGTGAGGATCGCGACCTCGGGGACGTTGATGATCGGCATCGTCAGGTTGCTGCCGAACCAGCCCGTGTTGTCGATCGTGAACGTGCCGCCGCCAAAGTCGTTGACCTTCAGCTTGTTGGCACGCGCCCGGGCGGCCACCTCGGCGATGGCGTGGTTGATCCCGTTGATCGAAAGCTGGTCCACGTCGCGGACGACCGGGACGATCAGGCCGTCGTCCACGGCGACGGCGACGCCGATGTTGACCCGGCGTTTCGCGACGAGCCCCTGCTCGGTCCAGGCGGCATTGAAGGTCGGATTGCGCTTGAGGGCGCCGACGGATGCCTTCACGACGAAGGGCACGTAGCTGAGCGAGATGCCCTCCCGGGCCTGGTAGTCGCGCTTCGACGCGTCGCGAAGGCGGACGAGGTTCGTCACGTCCACCTCGACGTGGACGTAGGCGTGAGGCACCGCGAGGGCGCGGGTCATCTGGGCAGCGATCCCCCTGCGCATCTTGCTCTGCGGCACGACGACCTCGTCGGCTCCCTCGGGGAAGACGATCGCGGTGCCGGCTGTCGCGACAGGGGCAGGAGCCGGCGACGCAGGCGCGGCCGGCGGGCTGGCCGCCGGCGGGCTGGCCGCGAGCGCGGCGAGCGATGCTGCCGGAGATGCGCCCGTGCGCATCGCCTCGACCACCGCCAGCACGTCCTCGCGGGTGATCCGGCCGCCACCGCCGGTGGCGCGGACCTGCTCGGGC
>JBBSAS010000349.1:0-2379 GCA_038252055.1 Candidatus Limnocylindrales bacterium | reverse complement strand
GCCTACAGGACCCGCTCGTCGATGACGCGCCGGGCCTTGCCCTCGCTGCGCGCGATGCTGTGCGGCTGCGCCAGCTCGACCCGGGCACGGAGCCCGGTCACGCTCTCGATCGCCTTCTCCACCCGGGCCTGGAACTGCTCGAGGCCGCGGACAGCATCGGTGAGCAGGTCCGGGGCGATCTCCACCCGGACGATCATCTCGTCGAGCCCGTGCTCCCGGCGGAGGGTGATCTGGTAGTGCGGAAGCGTTCCTTCGACCGCGAGGAGCGCCGTCTCGACCTGCGACGGGAAGACGTTGATCCCGCGGACGATCAGCATGTCGTCGCTGCGCCGGCCGATGCGCCGGATCCGGCGGATCGTCCGCCCGCACGGGCACGGCTCCGGGACGAGGGCGGTGATGTCGCGGGTCCGGTAGCGGATCATCGGCATCGCCCGCTTCGTCAGCGTCGTGAGGACGAGCTCGCCCTCTGCCCCGTCGGCGAGAACCTCGCCCGACTCCGGGTCGATGATCTCGGGGAAGAAGTGGTCCTCGAAGAGATGGAGGCCGTCCTGCTCCCGGCACTCGGCCCCGACGCCCGGGCCGATGATCTCCGAGAGGCCGTAGATGTCGTAGGCGCGGATCTTCGAGTTCGCCTCGATGTACTGGCGCATCGACTCGGTCCAGGGCTCCGCCCCGAAGATCCCGATCCTGACCGGGAGGTCGCGCATGTCCACGCCCATCTCGCCGGCGCGCTCGATCAGGTGGATGCAATAGCTCGGCGTGCACGAGAGGGCCGTCACGCCGAAGTCCTTCATGAGCATCACCTGGCGCTCGGCGTTCCCGCCGGACATCGGGATCACCGTGGCCCCGAGCGCCTCCGCGCCGTAGTGGAGCCCCAGGCCGCCGGTGAAGAGCCCGTAACCGTAGGCGTTCTGGAGGACGTCGCCGGGCCGGACGCCGTAGGACGCCAGGCAGCGGAGGACGACCTCGGTCCAGGTGCCCACGTCCTGCTGGTCATAGGCCACGACGATCGGGCGGCCGGTCGTGCCCGAGGAGACGTGGAGCCGGACGACCTCCGACATCGGGCTGGCGAAGAGGCCGAAGGGGTACGTGTCACGCAGGTCCGTCTTGACCGTGAACGGGAGCCGCGAGAGGTCCCCGAGCGACCCGACGTCGTCCGGCGTGAGCCCACGCTCGAGCATCCTGCCGCGGACGAGGGCGACATGGTCGAAGGCACGTCGGACGGTCGCCTGGAGGCGCTGAAGCTGGAGCTGGCGCAGCTGTGGCGCCGCGAGGAAGTCGGGCGCGCTCGCCGGGTGGAACGGGACGTCGAAGGGCACGTCACCGGCGAGGGAGCCGGCCGGGGCAAGGGTGGTCATCGTGGATCCCGTGCGGCTGGTGGTCGTCGGAAGTATGCCGGTCCGCCACCCGGCCGCGCGCCGCTCCGCGTGACGCGCCGGTCGGCCGGGAGCTCGGGATCAGCTCGCCGGTTCGCCGGACGGCGCGCCGGCCACGCCGCGGCCGAGGACGAAGGCCGCCTCGTTGGCCGGGAGCAGCTTCGCCGGCACGGCGGCGCGGATGGCGGCCTCCCAGCACCCGACGGGGATCGGGAGGTGCGTGCTGAGCAGCCCGAGGAGCGCCACGTTCATGCTCCGCGGGTGCGGGAGCCGCGCGCCGCCGAGCGCCTCGGGTGCGATGAGCGTTCCGCCCGGCGCGAGCCGGCCTCGATGGACGTCCACCTGGCCCGCGTCCACGACGAGGAGGAAGCCCGCCTCGCCGGGCGGCACCATCGGGCTCAGGACCCGCGCGCCGAGTCGCACGTCGGCCGAGACGGAGCCGCCGCGCTGGCTCATGCCGTGGACCTCGGCCTTGCGCACGTCGTACCCGGCCCGGAACGCGGCGTCGGCGAGGATGTCCGACGCCTTCACGACACCCTGGCCGCCGAGACCCGCCACGACCACGTTGACCACGGCCTCCGCGGCCTGGGTGGCCGCCACGCGCTCGCGCATGCGCTCCTCTCTCATAGGATCAGTCGTCCGCCTCGCCGGCCGGGGCGCAGGCGGCCAGCCCCGGCGCAGGGGGCTCTTCCGGCGCCGTCGCGAGCTCGGCGGCGATCCCCCGCTCGGCGGCGATCGCCCGGTCGGCGGCGATCGCCCGGTCATAAGCGCGGATCTCGCCGACGGCGAGGATGCAGGGGCGCCGGGCGATGATCACCGTCGGCTCGCTCGCGGCGAGCGCGGCCTCGAGCAGCGCCCGGAAACCCGGGGGATCGTCGGCGACGTCCACCACCGCGACGTTCGCGACGCCGATCGCCCGGGCCACCTCCTCGAACGAGACCCGGTGCGCACCGTGGTGATCGAGCGTCCGGCCGGTGCCCGGGTGCTCCTGGCGACCGGTCAT
>JBBSAS010000348.1:0-2387 GCA_038252055.1 Candidatus Limnocylindrales bacterium | reverse complement strand
GGGGATGATCGGCTCGCTCTTCCTCCGGTCGTACGAGCGGAGCGAGCGTGTCTACGCGGCGATGCAGGCACGCGGCTTCGACGGCGAGTTCCGCTCGATGGGCACCCGGACGCTGAGCACCGCCGACTGGGTCTCGTTCGCGGTCGTCGCGGCGGCGATCGTCCTGTTCGTCATCGCCGGCCAGTTGCTCCTGCCGCGGCCGTGAACGACGATGATGGCGCCATGCGCACGCCGAATGCCGGGGATCTGGTAGGCCTTCGCGAGGACGAGGCGGGCGCTCCCGGCGACGGTACCGCCGAAATCCACGAGCACGAGCACGTCCACGAGGAGGCGCCGCCGCACACGCATCCCCACGCGCACCTGGGCGACGAGGCGGGCGCCTTCGTGAGCGGCGAGATCGCGGGCGCCGGGGCATCGCGGGCCGTCGGGGGTGCGGAAGCGGTGCCGGCCGCCGATGGCGATCCCGACAACGGCCTCGATCGCTGGATCGACGTCGAGCACCTCCACTTCTCCTACCCCGACGGGTTCGAGGCGCTCCACGGCATCCACCTCCGGATCGGGCGCGGCGAGAAGGTCGCCCTCGTCGGTCCGAACGGCGCCGGCAAGAGCACGCTGATGCTCCACCTCAACGGGATCAACCTGCCGAACCATGGGTCGGTGCGGATCGGCGGGACGCTCATCGACCGGAAGAGCGTGAAGCGGATCCGGGCCGAGGTGGGCCTCGTCTTCCAGGATCCGGACGACCAGCTCTTCAGCCCGACCGTCTTCGAGGACGTCGCCTTCGGCCCGCTACACATGGGCGTCCCCGAAGTCGAGATCCACGATCGAGTGGAGCGGGCGCTCGCCGCCGTGGGGATGAGCGGGTTCGAGCGACGGCTCCCCCACCGGCTCTCGCTCGGCCAGCGGAAGCGCGTGGCACTCGCGACGGTCCTCTCGATGGATCCGAGCGTCCTCGTCTTCGACGAGCCGTCGGCCGGCCTCGACCCGCGCGGGCGGCGGGAGCTGATCCGGCTCCTCGCCTCGCTCGACCAGACGCTCCTTGTCTCGACGCACGACATGAAGCTCGTCGCCGAGGTCTTCCCCCGGGTCGTGGTGATGGACGACGGCATCGTGGTCGGCGACGGGCCGACGCACGAGCTCCTCGTCGACGACGCATTCCTGGAGGCGCACGGCCTGGAGCGGCCGTAGGCGGCCGCTGGCAGACATGGGCCCGGTGGCAGGCGAGCGACCGGTCGGTCGGCCTCCTCGTGCGCGAAGCCCGGACGTCGTGGCCCATCGGAACCGCCGCTGGGCGCCGACCCGGCCGCTACGGAGCCGGCGTCTTGACCGGAATGATGAGCTTCTGGCCGATCTCGATGAGGTTCGCGTCCTTCAGGTTGTTCGCCTTGAGAATCGCGGCCACCGTGACACCGAACTTCTTCGCGATCTGGGTCAGGTTGTCGCCCGCCTTCACGACGTAGGTGATCGGCGTCGGGGCCGGCGTCGGCGACGGGGTCGGGACGGGCGTCGGGGCGGCGGTCACAACGGGGGTCGGGACAGTCGTCGGTGAGGCGGTCGGCGAGGCGCTGGGAGGTGCGCTCGGCGCGGGCGACGCGGTTCCGATCCCGGGGCCCGGCAGGATGACCGGCAGCATGAGGCCCGCGACGAAGCCGACCACGGCGACGATGACGATCGTCAGGCAGCCGAGTAGGAACCCCCGGAGCCGGCCGCGGCGGCGGGGCGGCTCGCCGACAGGAACCTCGCTCACGACGGGACGATCGCGTTCGCGGACGAACTGGTCCTCGTCGCCGTGGTCGGGAGGCGGCGGCCCGCCCGGGGCCGCAACGACGGTGACCCCGTCGGGTAAGACGACGTGGTCGCCAGCCACGGCAGCCCCGGCGGCTCCGATCTCCGGTCCGGCGTCATCCGGGCCAGGCTCGTCGCGGAACCAGCCCTCGGGCTCGGCCCCGTCGGCGTCGCCGGATGCGGCGGCCTCGTCGGACGTGACGACGTCGTCTGGCTCATCTTCGGCCGTCTCGGGAGGGGCAACGGCGGCGGCCTCTGGGTTCGTCGCGCCGGCGTCCCCGTCGGTCGACCCCGGCTCACCATCGGTCGAAGCGACCTCGGCGGGCATGTCGGCCGCCTCGCCGGGGCCGCTGGCAGTCTCGATCGGGGCAACCGGCTCGGCCGCGGTCGCCTCGGCTGGCTCGGAAGACGGGGCGTCGTCGGGCGCAGACCCACGCGCGGGTGCTCCGTGGCGAGCCCCGGGTGGGCGCGTGCGTCGGATCCGCGGTTCGGGCATCGCGATGGATTGTACGGGTCGGACGAAGCTCGCGGGGCCGTGATCGCACCCTGCCCGCGATTAACCGGTCGCGGTCACCTCGAAGCGCGCGAGACGTCGTGCTCCG
>JBBSAS010000347.1:0-2398 GCA_038252055.1 Candidatus Limnocylindrales bacterium | reverse complement strand
CGACGCCGCGGACGATCACCGTGGACCTCGGCAGAATGGACGGCTGGGTCTCCACGATCCGCTGGTACCAGCCCACGACGGGAACGTGGGTCCCCTGCGAGACGGTCGCGCTCGGCGGCTTCCACGCGCGGTTCCAGCAGTTCGAGACGCCCGGCGACGGCGACTGGGTGCTCGCGATCGAGGATCCGGCCCACGGCCGCCACGGGAGCTGGCCTCCGCGCCAGCGCTGAGCGAGGGCGCGAGCGGCGGGTCGCACCGGCCCGGCCGCCGCACAGCGGTGGGCGCTGGGGTCAGCCAGCCCGGGCGCGGAGAGCGGCTGCGAGCCCGTGGTCGCCCGGTCCCCGTGGGACGACGGGCCAGGCGTCGACCACGCGGTCTTCCTCGACGACGAGATACGCGTCGAACGCGTTCACCGTGGTCGGCGCATAGCCGGGGATGACCCGCACGAGATCGCCGACGGCCAGGCCCGCACCGGTCGCCGTCCCGCCGGCGTAGATCCCGTGCTCTTCGTCGCCGCGGATCACCGGGAGCTCGTGTCCCACGATCCGGGCGAGATCGTAGTCGCCGACGGTCTTGCTCCCGGCGTCGATGACGATCCGGTCCGGACGGCAGCTGATGACGCGAGACGCCACCGTCAGGGCGGGCTCGAAGCCGCCGGGAACGTCGGCGTGGAACTCGTCCACGAGGGCGTACGTGCCCGCCTGCAGCTCGGTCAGGCCGGCGGTTCGCGCGCCGAGCCACCAGGTCCGGGTCCCACCGGCCGAGACGACCGGGCAGGGCAACCCCGCCGCGGTGATCGCGTCCCGCGCGTCGAGAAGCCTGCGCATCGCGGCCGCGTGTAGGTCGGCACGCCGGGCGACGTCGTCCTCCATCGAGCAGTGTCCCTCGTAGCCGGTCACCCCGGCCAGATCGAGGCCGGCCGTCCCGGCGACGACAGCGGCCAACGCCGAGGCCTCGTCCGGAGTCTCCACGCCGCAGCGGCCCATCCCGGTGTCCACCTCCACGACGACCGCGAGCGTCGATCCGGCCGCCCGCGTTGCCGCAGCGAGGATCGCCACACCCGCCGCCGCGTCCACCGCGACGAGAATCCGCCGCTCCCGAGCCAGCTCCGCCAGCGCGGCCGCCCGGACCGGGTCGCCGACCGTGTTCACGACGAAGAGATCGTCGAGCCCGTCAGCGGCGAGGATGGCGGCCTCCCAGGTGGTGGCCGCACTCAGGCCGCGGGCCCCCGCCGCGACCTGGAGGTGCGCGATCTCGGGGCTCTTGTGGACCTTGACGTGGGGCCGAAGCGCGATGCCGGTCGGTGCCAGGGCGGAGGCCATGCGATCGAGGTTGCGGGCGAGCGCCGCGCGGTCGAGGAGGAGGGCGGGCGTCGTCACGTCCGCCACGGGCCGCCCGATGAGATCCCGCGCGTTCGCATGGGCGTCGGCACGGGCGCGGGCGAGCACCGACGCCGCGGCATCGAGCAGGGACGACGGGCCGCTCGTCGCACCGGTCATCGGGTGACACCTCTGGCGGGGATGGTTGGCCCCGCGACTGTACCGCGGCCACCGCACGTCCTCCGGCGGAAGGTGATGGTGCCGCCCCGATCCTGGCGGAGTTGGCCCGTGGCCGAGGCCATTCCGGGCCGGCCGGTAGAATGCCTCGGTGACGACCTTCTACACGATCGACCGTGCGAACGAGCGACTGGCCGAGGTGCGACCGGTCCTCGAGGATCTGCAGAGCCAGCGCGCCGAGCTGCTCGCCCTTCGCGATCGGCTCCAAGCGCTGACCCAGGCCGAAGTGCCCGGCGGCGGCCGGACGATCGTGGACGACGCGCTCGCGGACGCCGGTGGGTCGGGCGGGTCGGAATCGCCACGGGTTCTCGCGGCGCGGATCCAGGCGATCATCGACCGGATGCAGGCGGCCGTGGAGCGGCTCATCGCCTGGGACGTCACCCTCCGCGACATCTCCACCGGCCTCGTAGACTTCCCGGCCCTCGTGAACGGGCGCCAGGTCTGGCTCTGCTGGCGCCTCGGCGAGCACGACGTCGCGTGGTGGCACGAGCTCGGTGGAGGGGTCGCCGGCCGCCAGCGGCTGGCGGACCTCGCGTAGCGAAGCGGGATCCGCTCCTGTGACCACCAGGCAGTCGGTGCCGGGGCCGCCCGACGATCAGCCCGCGTTCGTCCTCGACGCCCGGGGGCGGCGCAAGGTGTTGCGCCCACTGCCCCGTCCGGAGCGTGCGCTCGCCGTGGAGCGCGGCCTGGCCGCCTACGGCCGAGGTGACTTCTACCTCGCACACGAGGAGTGGGAGCCAGCCTGGATGGGCGCGCGCGACCCCGACGAGCGGGAGCGCCTCGCCGGCTTCATCAAGCTCGCTGCGGCATTCGTGCACGCCTCGCGGGGAAACCCGGCCGGG
>JBBSAS010000346.1:0-2403 GCA_038252055.1 Candidatus Limnocylindrales bacterium | reverse complement strand
GATCCCGGGCGACGGCGTCGGCCCGGACGTGGTCGCGGCGGCAAAGCGGGTGCTCGTCGTCGCCGGCGCCCGCTTCGGCTTCGAGCTCGCCTGGACCGACCTCGTCGTGGGCGGGGCGGGAATCGACGCGTACGGCGTCGCGATCCGCGACGAGGACCTCGCCGCCTGCGCCGCGAGCGACGCGATCCTCCTCGGCGCCGTCGGCGGCCCGAAATGGGACGATCCCAGGGCGTCGGTCCGGCCCGAGCAGGCCCTCTTCGCGATGCGCGGCGGCCTGGGCTTGTTCGCGAACCTTCGTCCCGTCCGTGTTCACCCGGCGCTTGTGCCCGCCTCGCCGCTCCGGCCGGCCCTCCTCGAGGGCGTGGACATGCTCATCGTCCGCGAGCTGACCGGCGGCCTCTACTTCGGCGACCGGACCGAGGCGACGGGAGCCCCCGGTGCCCGCGCCGCCAGCGACACCCTTCCGTATTCCGAGCCCGAGGTGGCCCGCGTGGCCCGCCTCGCCTTCGACCTCGCCCGCGGCCGGCGGAAGAAGCTCACCTCGGTGGACAAGGCCAACGTCCTCGCGACCTCGCGGCTCTGGCGGACCGTCGTCCACGAGATTGCCGCCGAGTACCCGGACGTCACCCTCGACGACCGACTCGTGGACGCCTGCGCGATGCAGATCGTGCGCGGCCCGGCGAGCTTCGACGTCCTCGTCACCGAGAACCTCTTCGGCGACATCCTCTCCGACGAGGCGTCGGTCCTGGCCGGCAGCCTGGGGATGCTCCCCTCGGCCTCAGTCGGGACGCGGCGCACGGCGCACGGCCTCCACGGCCTCTACGAGCCGATCCACGGGTCTGCCCCGGACATCGCGGGGCAGGACCTGGCGAACCCGGTCGGGACGATCCTCTCCGCGGCGATGCTCCTGCGCTGGTCGCTCGGTCGCGCCGGCGCCGCCGATGCGGTGGAGGCAGCCGTCTCCTCCGCCCTGGACGACGGCCTCCGGACCCCCGACCTCTGGCCGGGCGACCCGGCGGCCGCGGAGCGCTGCACCCGGACGGGAACCGTCGGGATGGCCGACGCGATCGTGGACCGGATCAGGATTCCCGGGGCGGCCGCCTGACGGCGGTCGCCCAGAACCCGAACCCGACGACGTTCACCGCCTCTCGACTCTCGAAGGACCCCGCCATGACCGCGCCCGACCTGCCCCCCGCGAACACCGCCTCCGCCGCCGCGACTCCCGCCCCCGCCGGAAGCCGGCCCGACGCCGCGACCCCTGCCGACGTGCCCGTCGTTCTCTACGACACGACCCTCCGCGACGGCACCCAGGGCGAGAACATCATCCTGTCGCTCGCCGACAAGCTCCGCGTCGCCCGGATGCTCGACGAGTACGGCATGCCCTACGTCGAGGGCGGCTGGCCCGGCAGCAACCCCAAGGACATCGAGTTCTTCGCCGCCGCGAAGGCCCTCCGCTGGGAGCACGCGAAGCTGGCCGCCTTCGGCTCGACCCGCCACCGGGCGAACCGGCCCGAGGCCGACCCCAACCTCCGGGAGCTCGTCGCCGCCGAGACGCCTGTCGTCACGATCTTCGGCAAGAGCTGGCTCCTCCACGTCATCGAGGTCCTGGGCGCCACCCCCGCCGAGAACCTCGACATGATCGCCGAGTCGGTCGGCTTCCTCGTCGATCGTGGGCGCGAGACCGTCTACGATGCCGAGCACTACTTCGACGGCTACAAGGCCGACCGCGACTACGCCCTCGCGACCCTGCGCGCGGCCCGCCAGGCCGGCGCCCGGAGCCTCGTTCTCTGCGACACGAACGGCGGCACCCTCACTGACGAGCTCCTCCGGATCGTCGCCGACACGCGGGCGACGCTCGAGGCCGACCCCGACGCCCCGGCCGTCACCTGGGGAATCCACACCCACAACGACGCGGAGCTCGCGGTGGCCAACTCCGTGGCCGCCGTCCAGGCCGGGATTCGCCACGTCCAGGCCACGATCAACGGCTACGGCGAGCGCTGCGGCAACGCGAACATGGTGAGCGTCCTCGCCAACCTCGCCCTCAAGACCGACCTCCCGCTCATGCCGGCCGGCGGTGGCGCGATCGCCGAGCTGACGGGGCTCTCACGGTCGGTCGCCGAGATCGCGAACGTCGCCCCCAACGACTACCAGCCCTTCGTCGGCCGGAGCGCCTTCGCCCACAAGGGCGGCGTCCACGGTGCCGCGGTGGCGAAGGTCGAGCGCAGCTACCAGCACGTCGATCCCGGGCTCGTCGGCAACCAGGGCCGCCTCGTCGTCTCCGAGCTCGGCGGCCGGGCGAACACCGCGATCCGGGCCGGCCAGCTCGGCCACCAGCTCGAGGGGCTCGATCCCCGCGAGCTGAGCCGGGTCATCAAGCAGATGGAGGCCGACGGCCTTGCCTTC
>JBBSAS010000345.1:0-2416 GCA_038252055.1 Candidatus Limnocylindrales bacterium | reverse complement strand
GCTCGGCCCATCCCGCCCGGGGATCCGAAGCGCCGGCCAGCGAAACCGCGGACGGACGGGGTCGCCGGGCCGGTCGCGACACGCGGCGGGGGCGGGAGCGGGTGTCCGGGCGCACCCGACACGAGCGGCGGGGCGGGGCGGCGGAGCGGGTTCCGGCGGCGTCGTGCCTCGGGCATCATGCGACCCGTGCCGCCGAGGAGGCCACCCAGGCCAGGAGCCTGTCGCGGGACCAGGTGTTGCCGACGGACTCCGGCGTCAGCCAGGCGCGGCGAGCCTGGGACATGCCCCAGGCAATCGCGTCGAGCTCCTCGGTCCGGTGGGCATCCGAGTCGACGAGGAGGAAGCATCCGGCATCGACCGCCGCTCGGGCTCGCTCGGCCGAGAGGTCAAGCCGGTGATCCGAGCCGTCGATCTCGAGGAACGTGCCGGTGGAAGCGGCCGCCGCGTAGATCGGCTCCCAGTCGAGATCCAGGTCGTCGCGTCCGCGCTCCCCGAGCATCCGTCCCGCGGGGTGGGCGATCACGTCGACGTGGGGGCTCCGGATCGCCCCGAGGACCCGGGCCGTGAGCTGCGGGCGGGGCTGGCGGCGACCGATGTGGAGCGAGGCGATCACGACATCGAACCCGGCGAGCACGTCGTCGTCGAAATCGAGCGTGCCGTCGGCCCGGATCTCCAGCTCGCACCCGTGGAGAAGCCGGAAGCCGCCGGGCGGCGTGGCCGGGGGCGCCGTGCCGGCCTCCTCCTCGCGGGCGAACCGCTCGTTGAGCTCGGCGATCACGAGACGCTGGGCGGCGACCCGCTCGGGCGAGAGGCCGTTCGCAACGGGAAGCCCATGGGAGTGGTCGGTGAGGACGAGGTACTCGTAGCCGCGGGCCCGGGCGGCCTCGGCCATGACCTCGATCGCGTCGTTGCCGTCCGACCAGTCCGAGTGGGCATGACAGTCGCCGCGCAGGTCGGCCATCTCCACGAGCCCCGGCAGGCCGCCCGTGCGGGCGGCTTCCACCTCGCCGCGGTCCTCCCGGAGCTCGGGAGGAATCTCGTCGAGGCCAAGGAACCCGTAGACGTCGGCCTCGGTCGCGAAGGTCCGCAGCTCGGCGCCCGGCCCCCGCGCGATCTCGCCGTCGTCGCCAAGGCGCGCGAACCCTTTCTCGGAGAGACTCCAGCCCCGGTCCCGGGCGATCGCGCGCAGCCGGACGTTGTGCTCCTTGCTCCCCGTGAAGTGGACGAGGTAGGTCCCCGTGGCCCCGGGCGGGGCGATCATGAGGTCGGCCTGCGGCCCGCGGGCCAGGCGGATCGACGCCTTCCGGGTCCCGGCGCTCACGATCGAGGCGACCGCGGGAAGCGAGGTGAAGCGCTCGATCAGGCGATCCGCGGCGTCGGTCTCGGCGACGAGGTCGAGGTCGCCGATCGTCTCGCATCGCCGCCGGAACGAGCCCGCCGGAACGAGCGAGCGGAGGCCCGGCACTCCCTCGAGCTGTGCCACGAGAGCGCGGACGATCCCGTCTACCTGGCCCAGGGTCATCCGGCCCGACCGCCGGCCGAGCGACTCGAGCCCGGCGGCGATCCCCGCGATCGACCGGGTCGAGATTCCCGGGACCGCCGCGAGCGCTCCCGTGTCGAGCGCCGTGCGGAGGTCGCCGAGCGATTCGATCCCGGCCCGCTCCCACAGGAGGCGGACGGTCCGCGGACCCACTCCCTGGATTGCCAGCAGGTCGCGGAGCGTCGGGGGGACGTCGCCCCGCAGCCGCTCGAGGAAGGCGAGGCGGCCCGTCGCCGCGAGCTCCGCGATCTTGTCGGAGATCGCCCGTCCGACCCCGGGGATCGCGGGCGGGCGGCCCGTCCGGTACGACTCCGCGACCGGGTCGGCGCTGCGGGCGATCGCCTCCGCCGCGCGATGGTAGGCGACCGTCTTGAAGACGAGCTCGCCCCGGATCTCGAGGAGATCCCCGATCTCGTCGAAGACGGCCGCCAGCTCCGCGTTGGACGGCGCGCGCGGGGTGCCGGAGGAGGCTGGAACGACCATCGGCCGAGTATCGCACGGGCCCGGGTGCCCGGGCCGGGGCGGATGGGTGCCCGGGCCGGGGCGGATGGGCGCCCGGGCCGGGGCGGGTGCCCGGGCCGGGCCGCGCGCGACGTGCCCGGGCCGCGCGCGACGTGCCCTGGCCGCGATCGCCGGTCAGGCCGCCTCGACCCGGTTCCGGCCGAAGCGCTTCGCCCGGTAGAGGGCCCGGTCAGCCGCCTCCACGAGCTCGCCGACCCCGGCCTCGCCGCCTGTGCCGACCGTCGCGCCGACGGAAACGGTCACGCGCTCCACGCCCGCCTCCCGGAGGTCGAGAGCCTCGACGGCGGCGCGGATCCGCTCGCCCACCTCGAGGGCGGTCGCCCGGCTGGGGTCACGGAGCAGGACCACGAACTC
>JBBSAS010000344.1:0-2442 GCA_038252055.1 Candidatus Limnocylindrales bacterium | reverse complement strand
CGGGAGCCGGCGTGGTGCCCGATCCGGGCGTCGGCGGGGTGGCCACGACGCCCGTCGGGCTGGTCGGGGGCGGCAGGGTCGTGCCCTGCAGGCCGCCCCCCAGGACAACGGCGAGACCGCCGGCCGCGAGAACGATGATCAGGGCGCCGCCGGCGATGGCCACGGCCCGGCCCCGCCCGGACGCGCGGGAACCGGACCCCGGAGCGGAGCGGCGGTCCGGATCGCTCACGAGCGCTGGCCGGCCGTCCCGCGCCGCGGGGGCTGCACCGCGGGCGTCCGGCGGGCCGAGCGGGTCAGCGGCGAGCGACCGCGAAGCGACGCAGGACGATGCCGCCGCCGGCCGCGAGAGCCAGTGCCGCGAGGAGCGTGCCGAAGATCGGCAGGCCCGGGGCCGCGGGCGTATCGCCGGGCGCCGTCGACGTGTTGGGCAGGCCCGCCGCGGTCACGTTGAGGACGGCGCTGCCATAGACGTTGTCGGCTCGGGCGCGGAGGCGCCGGCTGCCGGGGACGCAGGCCAGGACGACCGTCGTCGTCGCCACGCCGGCCGAGCTCGTGATCGAGGTCTTGTGCAGGATCTTGTCGGCCTTCGTCGGGGTCGAGGTGAACGACCAGGTCACCGGCTGCCCGGCGATTGCCTTGCCCTTCGCGTCGCGGACGGTGGCCCGCACCGTGACCTTGACACCGCACTTGAGGATCCCGCTCGGGCGGGCGACGCTCACGCTGGAGGCCACCTCGCCGGCGTAGCCGAACGCGGTCCCGGCCATGGCGACCGCGAGGAACGTAGCGGCGATCCCCGCCATCCATCGGCGACGAGTGCTCATTACCGGGTCTCCTCCCTGCCACTCCCGTGGCCGGCCACATGGGGCCGCGCGCTCGATCGTTCGGCGGGACGCGAATGCACCTCGGCCCGGCGGTCGCGGTGGGGCGCCAATCCGCGCTCATGATACGCGCCTCGGGCAACATACGCGCCGCGGGCAACGCTCACGGCAGCGGGATCACGAGGCGCTGCCCCACGCGGATCAGGCTCGGGTTCTTGATCCCGTTTGCCCGCTCGAGGGCCTTGAGGCTGACGCCGTACCGGGCAGCGATCGCGGTGAGCGTGTCGCCGCGGGCGACGACGTGAATCCGGGGCGTCGGTGCCGGGGTGGGCGTGGGGCGCACGGTGGCCGTGGGCTCGGGGGTGGCGGTCGGTGCGGGCGTGGGCGTTGCGGTCGGGCTCGGGGTCGGGCCCGGCGTGGGCGTCGCGGTCGGCGAGGGCGCCACCGTGGCCCCGATCCCGGCTGCCGGTGAGCTGCCGCCCGGGACCGCCCCGATGCCACCTCGCGCGAGGATCGCAGCCCCGGCCACGATCGCGACGATCGCGACGAGGAGGAGCGCGATGACGGCGATCGCGGTGCGCCGTGGCCGGTCGGCGGCTCGGGCCGGGACGACCGGGAGGGTGGGCACGCCCGGCGACGTCTCCGTCCCGGGGCCCCAGGGACGATAGCGCGGGCACGTCGGGTAGGCCTCGCCCAGGCAGAAGCCGGCCTGGTGGCCCAGGTCCACGGGTCGAGCCCGGGATCCGGCGTAGCAACGGTGCTCGGCAGCCACGAACGCGAAGCGCGAGCCCGGATCATCGGCCAGCCCGAACCAGGGACAGGCCGCCGCCTCGACCGGCCGACGCTCGCCGCCGGCGCTCACATCATCACGAGGCCGCCGTCGACGGCGAGCACCTGGCCCGTGATGTAGCCCGCCTCGTCGGAGGCAAGGAAGGCGACGGCGTTCGCGATGTCGTCCACGGTCCCGAAGTGGCCGAGCGGCGTCTGGGCCCGGATGGCGTCCTGGAGCTCGTCCGGGAGGTCCTTCGTGAGCTCCGTGATGATGAAGCCCGGGGCGACGGCGTTGGCGGTGATCCCCCGGCTGGCGACCTCGCGGGCGACGGCCTTCGTGAGGCCGATGAGCCCCGCCTTCGACGACGAGTAGTTCGCCTGGCCGGCCTGGCCGGCCTGGCCCGAGACGCTCGACATGTTGATGATCCGCCCGGCACGGGCCCGCAGCATCGGCCGCAGGACGGCCTTCGTGCAGTAGAAGGCGCCGAAGAGGTTGACCTCGAGGACGGCCTTCCAGGCGTCGATCCCCATCCGCATGACGAGATCGTCGCGGGTGATCCCGGCGTTGTTGACGAGGATGTCCACCTTGCCGAACGCGTCGAGGGCGGCCTTCACGAAGGCGGCGCAGGCCTCGGGGTCGGTGACGTCGCCGGCGAAGAAGATCGCCCGCCGGCCGAGCGCCTCGATGTCCGCCTTCGTCTGGGCCCCGACCTCGGGCGCGCCGCGATCCATGAAGGCGACGTCGGCGCCCTGGGCCGCGAGCTTCAGCCCGATCGCCCGGCCGATGCCGCGCGAGCCGCCGGTGACGAGGGCAGCCTTGCCGCTGAGATCGATCATGCGGTCATCCTTTCGT
>JBBSAS010000343.1:0-2442 GCA_038252055.1 Candidatus Limnocylindrales bacterium | reverse complement strand
TCAGGCGGAGCACGAGCGCTACCTCTGCGAGGAGTACGCGAAGCGGCCGGTGGTCGTCGTCAACTACCCGAAGGAGATCAAGGCGTTCTACATGCGCCGCAACGACGACGGGCGCACGGTGGCGGCGATGGACGTCCTGGCTCCCGGGATCGGCGAGATCGTCGGCGGCAGCCAGCGCGAGGAGCGGCTCGACGTCCTCGATGCCCGGATCCGCGAGACGGGTCTCGACCCGGCGACCTACTGGTGGTACCGCGACCTGCGCCGCTACGGCACGGTGCCCCACGCCGGGTTCGGCCTGGGCTTCGACCGGGCCGTGGCCTACGCCACGGGCATGGCCAACATCCGGGATGTCATCCCCTTCCCGCGCACGCCGGGGAGTGCCGACTTCTAGACGGCCCGGGGCGATTTGCACCTTCCGGCCCCGTCTACCCGTGCGGATTCGCCGGTAGTTGCGGCCCAGATGGCCCTGTTTCGTCACCGCGCCGTTCCCTAGGGTGGGTTCATTGCCGTGCGTCATGCGGGCTCCTTCCCCTGCGCTGAGCCTGCGACACGCGGCCTTCCGTTTGGAGGGATCGATGACCACCGGACTGGTGGCGGCACTGCCGCGCGACGAGGATCGGGACCTGATCGACCGCATCGTCGGCGAACAGGCCGGGCGCCCGGGCGCGCTGCTCGGCATCCTGGAGCAGCTCCAGGAACACAACCGCCACAAGTACCTCCCCATGGAGACGCTCGAGTACGTCGCTGCCCGCACGGGTGTCCCGCAGTCGCAGGTCTACGGCGTCGCGACGTTCTTCGCGCTCTTCAACCTCGAGCCGCAGGGGACTCACACCGTGGCGATCTGTCGCGGCACCGCCTGCCACACCCGCGGGTCACGGGCCCTCCTTGAGCGGGTGAAGCTCCAGCTCGGCCTCCAGGAGCCGCGCGAGGGCGCGGACAAGCCCACCCTCACGACGCCGGACCGGCGCTTCACCATCCGCACCGTGGCCTGCTTCGGCCAGTGTGCGCTCGCCCCGGTGGTCGAGGTGGACCACGCGATCCGGGGCCATGTGAAGGAGCAGGCCCTGATCCGCGAGGTCGAGATGCTGCGCAAGGACGGTGCCCGATGAAGATCCAGGACATCGCCGCCTTCGCCGCCGTCCGCGAGGCGGGACTCGCGAAGCTGCTCCCGGACCGGCCGCGGATCGCGGTCGGCATGGGCACCTGCGGCTCCGGCAACGGCGCCGAGGCCGTCTACCACGCCTTCGCCTCCGAGATCGACGCCCGCGGCCTGGCGGTCCAGCTGGCGCCGGTCGGCTGCTTCGGCTACTGCGCCGAGGAGCCGCTCGTCAACGTCTGCCTTCCCGGCCGCCCCCTCCTCATGCTGCGCCAGGTCCAGCCCAACCACGTGGACGAGATCCTCAACTCGCTCGGCCACGGCCAGCTGCCGCCGGCAGAGACGATCCTCTGCAAGATCGAGGAGTGGGACCACCTCACCGGCCACGTGAAGTACGGCTACGGGTACCCCGAGGTCCCGCACTGGCACCAGGTCCCGTTCTTCGACGGCCAGGTGAAGACCGTCCTCCGCAACTGCGGCCTCATCAACCCCGACGACATCGAGGAATACGTCGCCATCGGCGGCTATCAGGCCCTCTACAAGGTCCTCATCGACCAGAACCCCGCCGGCGTGATCGAGCAGATCAAGGCTGCGAAGCTCCGTGGCCGTGGCGGGGCCGGGTACCTGACGGGGAACAAGTGGGAGTTCCTCCAGAAGGCGATCGATCCGGAGAAGTACCTCATCTGCAACGCGGACGAGGGCGATCCGGGCGCCTACATGAACCGGAACGAGATCGAGTCCGATCCCCACGCCCTTCTCGAGGGGATGCTCATCGCCGGCTACGTCACCGGGGCCTCGCGCGGGATCATCTACGTCCGGGCCGAGTACCCCCTCGCGGTCATGCGCCTCGAGCGCGCGATCGAGCAGGCCCGGGACTACGGCGTCATCGGCGACAACGTCCTCGGCCGCGGCTTCGCCTTCGAGATCGAGTGCGTCGAGGGCGCCGGCGCCTTCGTCTGCGGCGAGGAGACCGCTCTCATCGCCTCGCTCGAGGGTCGCTCGGGCCGGCCGCGGACGCGCCCGCCGTTCCCGGCCCACAAGGGCCTCTACGGCAAGCCGACGAACATCAACAACGTCGAGACCTGGTACAACGTCGCCCCGATCGTCTCGAAGGGCGCGGCCTGGTTCACCGAGACCGGCAGCGCGAAGAGCCCCGGCACGAAGGTCTTCTCGCTCGTCGGGAAGGTCAAGAGCACCGGCCTCGTCGAGATGCCCCTCGGGACGCCGATCGCGAAGTTCATCTACGACATCGGCGAGGGCGGCACGAACGGCCGCGACATCAAGGCCGTCCAGACGGGCGGACCGTCGGGCGGCTGCATCCCGGCCGACATGTTCGACACGCCGGT
>JBBSAS010000342.1:0-2448 GCA_038252055.1 Candidatus Limnocylindrales bacterium | reverse complement strand
TCTCCGGCCTCAAGACGTGGCTGGAGACGGGCACCGTGCTCACGACACCGGGCTCGCTCAGGTACGGCGGCTGAGTCGCCACGCCGGCCAGCGCTCGACGCACCCGGCGCTCGGCGTCGACGTGGGCCGCCGCCGCGAGTAGGCTGGTGCCCCGCAACGAGGAGCGTGCCCCCGGGGTGAAGTACGCTCTCACGAGTCCGCTCATCGCCGAGAACGAACCCAGCAGGAGGAGCGGTCGATGGATGAACAGGACCTTCGCCAGCATGCCGAGGCGCTCTGCGGTGCCCTGGTCGCCGGGGAGATCGATCGGGCCATCGAGGACTTCAGCCAGGAGCTCCGGCGGAACATCGGAGAGGTCCTGGCGCTCCTGCCGCTGCTGGCGAACGAGGCGACGGTGGAGTCGGTCGAGCACCGCGGCTCGGGCTACAACGTCGTGCTTCGCCTTGCCGGGGAGATCGATGAGGTCCTGATCCAGACCCGCTGGAAAGAGCGCGACGGCCGGGCGACGATCATCGAGGCGAGCCACCTGGCCAGGACGGAGAAGGCACCTCCCGCCCTCGAAGCCGACGGAGAGCTGGGAGCCGACGCAGCCGAGTAGGCAGCGCGGCAAGACGGGAGGGCGGCGATCCCACGGGCCCGACTACGGCGCCTTCGAGGAGCCCGGGCTCGTCGCCGGAGACGGCGTCGGCTTCGCCGTCGGGAAGAGCGCCCGGGCCAGGATCCGGACGACGTCGTCGCCGACGAACGACTCGCGGTTGAAGAGGACGGCCACCGCGACCTTCTCCTTCGGGAAGTAGCGGATCGCCGCGCGCGTCCCGGTCAGCGCCCCGGAATGGCCGTAGGAGGTCCGGTCCTGGAACCTGACCCGGCTGACCCCGAGCCCGTACGTGGTCGCGTAGCCGTAGGAGTAGGCCTTCACGAAGGTCAGCATCTGCTTCCGCGTGGCCGGCGTCAGCACGTGGCCGCCGTAGAGGGCGCGCGCCCAGCGGGCCAGGTCACCGGTCGTCGAGGCGATCGCCCCGGCCGACCCGGCCGCCGTAACCACCGAGGTAAAGGGGACGATATCGGTGCCGTCGGTGCGGGCCTTGGCGGTCGTGCCCTTGTCACCGGCCACGAGCGTGTAGGCGCGGGCGGGCGTCGCCGGCGGATCGTCGACGGCCTGGACGAACGTCGAGGTGAGCCCGAGCGGGTCGATGAGCTCGCGGTGGACGAGCTCCGCCCAGGGCGCGCCGCCGACCTTCTCGGCGACGATCCCGAGGAGCACGTAGTTCGTGTTCGAGTAGGACCAGCCCTTGCCGGGCGGGAAGACGGGGCTCGACCGGACGTACTTCGCGAGGACCTCGTCGGCCGTCCAGGTCCGCTTCTTGTCCTTGTTGAGGGCCTTGTCGAAGGTCGGGTTCTTGAAGAAGTCGGGGATGCCGCTCGTATGGTTGAGGAGCATCCGGATCGTGATCTTTTGCCCGTTCGGCCAGTCCGGTAGCCACTGCGACAGCCGGTCGTCCAGGCGGATCGTCCCCGCGTCCACGTCTCGCAGGATCAGGGCCGCCGTGAACGTCTTCGTGACGCTTGCGATCGCGAACGGCGTCCTGGGAGTGACGGCCCGCCCGGTGGCCGCGTCGGCCGTCCCGAGCGCACCGGTCCACGTCGACCCGTCGGGAAAGAGGACCGTGGCCTGAACGCCGGGCAGCTTCAGCGAGGACCGGGCCGTGGCGAGGGCGCGGTCGAGCTTCTTCGCCATCGCCGGACTGACGGTCGGCGGCGGCGAGGCGATTGGCGTGGGGCTGGGCGCGGCGGGCGAGCCAACCGGGAGCAGCGTGCCCGAGGGGCGCGGCGTGCCGGGCGCGGCGGAGGCCGCTCCAGAACCAGGCGCTGCCGACGTCGGCGTGGGCGTGGCCGCCGGCGAACCTCCGGGCACGGAAGGGGTCGGCGAGGCGGCGGCGGCGCGGCCGGGGTCAAGGGGCGTGCCGGCGAGGGGCGTCCGGGCGACCGCGGCCTCGAAGGCGGCCGGGTCGGAGACCGCCCAGCCGGCCGTCAGTCCAACCGCGAAGATGGCGGCGAGCCCGAGGAGGGCCGCCATCCGCCGCCCGCGCCGCGGGCGCTTCGGGGCCATCGACCAGGGGGTCGTCACGACCGCGTCCCGAAGATGTCGACCAGCTCGAACGGCGCCGTCGTCTCCAGCTGGTCGTAGCGGCAGTCGGCCGGCCGGCGGTCGGGTCGCCAGCGGACAAGCTTCGTGGCGTGGCGGAAGCGGTCGCCCTGCAGATGGTCGTAGGCGACCTCGGCGACCTGCTCGACGCGAAGGGGCTCCCAGGTGAGGTCCTTGCCCCGGTTCCAGCGACTTTGCGCCCCGGGCATCCGGCGGCCGTACGCCGCCTCGGCGCGCTCGGCCGTCGCCCAGTCGCGCCAGGGGTGCCCGTCGAGGGCGCCCTCCCGGAGGGGCGCCAGCTC
>JBBSAS010000341.1:0-2454 GCA_038252055.1 Candidatus Limnocylindrales bacterium | reverse complement strand
GGCCCCGCCGATGAGAACCGCGAAGAGGCCGGTGACCACGCCGATGACGGCAGCGACGACGGCGCCCACGGCGAGCAGCGCGGCAACCCACGCGAACGGCCGGTAGCGGGGCTCGGGAATCGCGACCTCGTAGTCGACCGAATCGGGCTCCTGCCCCAACTGGGCCCGCAGCTCCCCGACCGAGCGGTCCACCCCGCGGATCCGCTCGACGAGCTGGCGAAGCACCGGCAGGGCGTTCGGCGACGGGTGGCTGCCCTCGAGCGCCGCGATCTCTCCGGCGACGACGACGGCCTGGTGGTACCGCTCGAAACGCTCGCGCGCGACGCCTCGCTCCGCCGTCAGCCGCTCCGCCTGGCGGGCCTTCTCGAGGAGCGATCGGCGCTCCGCGAGGATGTGGTCCGCGGCCGCTCGGCGCTCGCGGGCGGAGACGAGGGCGTTCCGATCACGCTCGAGCTCGGTGAGCTGCGCCTCGCCCTGCGAGACGGCCGCCTCGAGACGAACGACCTCCTGCCCGACAACAAGGAGGCGGCCGGGGTTGCGGTCGCCCCGCGCCTGGAGTTCCCGGAGAGCCTTCTCGAGGGTCCGCTTCGCCGCGCTCGTCCCCCGGTCGGCGCCGCTGATCGAGGCCTGGAGGCGGTCCCGGAGGGCCCCTTCGTCGCGGGCCAGGTCGAAGACCTCGTGATGACGCACCGAGGCGGTAGAGCGGAAGAACTTCTCGCTCGGGATCCCCGTGAGATCGGCGAGGATCGCGTCGGCCCGCGCCGGATCGGTGACCGTCTCACCGTCGAACTCGAGCCGGACCGTCCCCTTCGCCCCCCGGAAGTCCTTCTCCAGGCTGCCGGCACGGGACCCTTCGAGCCCCTCCTGGACGAACTCCATCGCCACCTGCGGGTGTCCCTCGGTGGCGGCATCCCAGCTGCACAGGGCGTCGATCTCGGCGCCCCCCGCGGTGGCCTTCCGGAAGAGCGCCAGCTCCAGGGCTCGCTGGAGGGTCGTCTTGCCGGCCTCGTTCGGCCCGCGGACGATCGTCAGCCCGGCCGCCAGCTCCAGGTCGAGCTCGCGGTGGACCTTCACGTCGCGGAGACGGAGCCGCGTGATCCTCACAGCGTCACCTGCCGCCCGTCGAGGAGGAGCCGCGCCAGGTGGAGGGCCTCGCGCGATTCGCGGGCTTCCTCCGTTCGGCCGTCGGTCTCCAGGTGCGCGATCTCGGCCTCGAGGTCCGCGACGAGGGCCCCGGCGATCGTGTCCGGCGAGAGCGGCGGGCCCTCCGGCAGGGCCGCTGACGAGGCGTCGCGGAGGCGGACGCGGAAGAACCGGTCGGCGATCTCGCGCTCCACCTCGTCGAGGTCGAGGTCGAGCTCGTCGGGGCGCACGCCGATGAGGCGGACGTCGAGGACGAGGTCCGGATCGGCCATCGCCGCGAGGCGCTCGACGAGGGCCGGCTGGCTGCCCGCGGCCGCGGCGTCCACGTCGACCCGCTCGAACCGCGTCCGGCCCACCCGGCGCTCCTCGACGGCGACGTGCTTGGCGCCGTCGCGCTCCTCGAGGGTGACGAGGAGGACGTTGCCGGCCCGGTCCTGGTCCACGGCCACCGGCTCCGGGGCGCCGCTGTAAGCCCAGACGGTGGTCCCGGCGCGCCCGCGCTGCGTGGAATGCCAGTGGCCAAGCGCGAGGTAGTCGAGATGCGACGCGCCGATCTCGTCGCTCGTGAAGACGACCTCGTCGTGCTCGGTCTTCCCGGGGATCAGGAGCGAGCCGTGGATCATCCCGACGTGCCAGGTGGCGCGCTCGTCGGAGGCGACGTCGAACTCCTCGAGGGGGCTCCGCGGGGCGCGTTTCGTGGCGAAGACGCGCCCGTGGACGGCGAGGTCGAGCGGCCCCAGGACGACATCCGGCCGCTCCGGGGTCAGGACGGCGAGCAGGTCGGAACCGGCGGGCAGCCCGGCGAGGGTGGCCAGATCGTAGGCACGGTAGACGGAGGCGCCGTCGTAGACGTCGTGGGTGCCGGGGATGAGGACGGTCCGGATCGAGGCGCCGGCCAGCCGCGCGAGCTCCGACGCCGCGCGCTCCACCGAACGCCGGGGCTGGGTGTTCGAATCGAACAGATCGCCGGCGACGAGGACGAGGTCCACCCGCTCGGCGAGGGCGAGATCCACCGTCGCCCGGAAGGCGGCGAACTGGCGTTCGCGTTGGGCGGCCGCCTGCTCACCGAGATCCGCGTGGCGGGCACCGAGATGGACGTCGGCCGTGTGGAGGAGGCGCAGCATCGCCACCCATTGTGACAAATCGCAGTCCCCGGGGAGCGACGCCATTGCGCCGGGCTTGCCGTGCGCCGCCGCACCTCATCGGTGGCCACGACGCGGGGGCCGAAGGAAGGGCCGTCCCGGGGCCACCGGGAGGCCGGTGCTATCCTTCGGGCACGCAACCGGTGCGCGCCCCGAGAGGTCACGCAGG
>JBBSAS010000340.1:0-2460 GCA_038252055.1 Candidatus Limnocylindrales bacterium | reverse complement strand
GGGCAAGGCCGTCCTCGAGGACTACGGCGGGGCTTCCCCGGCGACCCTCGGCGTGATCCTCCGTTCGCTCCTCACCCTCGAGCAGCAGGGTGCCGACACGTTCTTCGGCGAGCCCGCCCTCGAGATCGAGGACCTCCTGCGAACGGGGCCCGACGGCCAGGGCGTCGTCCATCTCCTCGAGCTCAGCGACGTCATGGACAGGCCGAAGCTGTTCTCGACCTTCATGCTCTGGATGCTGGCCCAGCTCTACCAGGCGCTCCCGGAGGCCGGCGACCTCCCGAAGCCGAAGCTCGTCTTCTTCTTCGACGAGGCCCACCTCCTCTTCTCCGACGCCTCGAAGGCGCTCCTCGCCCAGGTCGAGCAGACCGTCCGCCTCATCCGCTCGAAGGGCGTCGGCGTCTTCTTCGTCACCCAGGTGCCGACCGACGTGCCCGCGTCGGTGCTGGCCCAGCTCGGCAACCGGGTCCAGCACGCCCTCCGCGTCTTCACGCCCGAGGACAGCGACAACCTGAAGAAGACGGTCCGAACCTTCCCGATGACCGATTTCTTCGACACCGGGACCAGCCTCTCCTCGCTCGGCATCGGCGAGGCGCTCGTGACGGTCCTCTCGCCCCGCGGCGTGCCGACGCCGCTGGCGCCGACGCGGCTCATCCCCCCGGACTCCCTGATGGCGCCGCTGCCGCCCGACCAGCTCCAGGCCCGGATCAGCGCCGGCGCGCTGTACGCCGAATACGCCCAGCCGATCGACCGGCAGAGCGCCCACGAGATCCTCTCGGCCCGGATCGCGGCCGCCAAGGCGGCCGTTGCCGGCGCAACCACCGCGCCCGGCGTTGGCGCCCCCACGCCGGCCCAGGAGCGGCGCGAGATCGAGGCCCGGGCCCGCGAGCTGGAGAAGGTCCGCCGCGAGGCCGAGCGCGAGGCGAAGGCCACCGCCCGGGAGCAGGCGAAGGCGGACGCCGCGGCCCGCCGCGAGGCGGAGACGGCCCGGCGGGAGGACGAGCGGGAGGCCAAGCGCCAAAAGGCGATGATCGAGGAGATCGGCGGCGGCCTGGTCCGGGGCGTCCTCGGCATGCTCTTCGGCAGCTCCGGTCGCCGCCGTCGCTGACGCCAGGATCGTCCAGTTCGCGAAGGAGGTTCCTCGTGCCCGACCAGCGTGCCGCCCGCATCGCCCAGCTGGGCGACTTCATCGGGCCATTCCGGGTCGAGCCCGGCCGGAAGGTCCGTCTGCCGAAGGACTTCGACCCCCGGTACAGCGCCGGTCTCGCGAAGAAGGACGCCCCGGCGGTGCTCCGCGCGGGCGTCGAGGAGCTGGCCGAGTACCAGGCCCGCCTGGCCGCCCAGGACACCTACGGGCTCCTCGTCATCTTCCAGGCGATGGACGCGGCCGGCAAGGACGGGACGATCCGCCACGTCATGAGCGGGGTCAACCCCCAGGGCGTCGAGGTCAGCTCGTTCAAGGTCCCCTCCGTCGAGGAGCTCGACCACGACTACCTCTGGCGCTACGCGCGCCGGATGCCCGGGCGGGGCACGATCGGGATCTTCAACCGGAGCTACTACGAGGAGGTCCTCGTGGTCCGGGTCCACCCCGAGATCCTCGCCGGCCAGAAGCTGCCGCCGCGGGCCAAGGGCAGGGACGTCTGGGCGCGCCGCTTCCGCGAGATCAATGACTGGGAGCACTACCTGGTCGACAACGGGATCCGGATCGTGAAACTCCTCCTCAATGTCTCGAAGGAGGAGCAGGCGAAGCGGTTCCTCGCCCGGATCGACGAGCCGGAAAAGCACTGGAAGTTCTCCGCAGCCGACATCCGCGAGCGGCGCCGCTGGGACGACTACCAGGCTGCGTTCTCCGACGTCCTCTCGAAGACGAGCACCGAATGGGCGCCCTGGCACGTCATCCCTGCCGACCGGAAGTGGTTCATGCGCCTCGCCGCCGGCGCGGTGATCCTCGACGCGATCAAGCGCATCAACCCGACGTACCCGGTCGTCGGGGAGCAGGCGCAGTCCGACATGCTCGTCGCCAAGGAGGAGCTGCTCGCCGAGGGCTGAGGGCTACCCCCGGCCCCCGCCCCGGTCCCAGCCCCGGTCCCAGCCCCGGCGCCCACCGGCTTTCTCCCCACGAAAGACCTGACCGTCGGGCTCTCGTCGGCGGCCCGAATCCGTCGCAACTCGTCGCGTCACGAAGGTTCGTGGCCGGCTCGGCCAGGATCCCGCGCGAAATCTTCGCCCTGTGACGGATCTCGACCTGGCGCGGCCTCCCGACCGTCCGTTCTTTCGTGCCACGAAAGGCGAGGAACGATATCGTCGTGCTGCGACGGATTCGGGCGATTCGGGGCGCCGAAGCACCAGCGGCGGCCCATCAGGCGAAGTTCGCGCCGATGACAGCCCCGCGCCGCGGTTCCCGACGGGGCCAACGCGGGCGTGCCGCGCATCTGGGCGTGCCGCGCATCTGGGCGTGCCGCG
>JBBSAS010000339.1:0-2461 GCA_038252055.1 Candidatus Limnocylindrales bacterium | reverse complement strand
AGGGCCCGGATCCGCTCGCCCTGGGTCCGATCGGAGTGGATCGCGGTGGCCGCGAACCCATGCCGGTCCAGCTCCGAGGCGATCCGCCGGGCCCCGACCTTCGTCCGGGTGAAGACCAGCACCTGGCGGAGATCGTGCTCCACGATCAGGTGCTCGAGGAGGTCGAGCTTGCGCTCGCGGTCCACCGGGTAGAGCACCTCCCGCACGTCCGCGGCGGTGGCATTGCGGGCCGCGACCTCGACCGTTGCCGGGTTGTTGAGAAACTCCTTCGAGAGGCGCCGGATCTCGTCGGAGAACGTCGCCGAGAAGAGGAGCGTCTGGCGACGGTTCGGGAGGAGCTCGAGGATCCGCCGGATGTCGGGGATGAAGCCCATGTCCAGCATCCGGTCACCCTCGTCGAGGACGAGGATCTCCACCTGCCCCAGGTTCGCCGCCCGCTGCCCGACCAGGTCCAAAAGCCGGCCCGGCGTCGCCACGAGGAGCTCCACGCCCGACCGGAGCTCCTTGATCTGGGGATCCAGGGGCACCCCGCCGAAGACGACGGCCGACCGGAGGGCGACGTGCCGGCCGTAGGCGGAGGCCATCGCGGCGACCTGCATTGCGAGCTCGCGGGTGGGAGTCAGGACGAGCGCCCGGACCGGGTGGCGGGCAGGCGAGAACGACGCATTCGCGTACGGCTTCATCCGCTCGAAGATCGGGAGCACGAAGGCGGCGGTCTTCCCGGTCCCCGTCTGGGCGGCGCCCATGAGGTCACGACCCTCGAGGATCACAGGGATCGCCTGGACCTGGATCGGGGTGGGCGCGGTGTAGCCTTCGTCGGCGACCGCGCGGAGAAGTTCGGCCGACAGGCCGAGCGATTCGAACGTCACTGCTGAGCAGCATAATCGATGCGGCGCCCGGCGCACGGGCGGAAGGGAGAGCGCGATGGCCAGGAACACGAAAGACGCCTCCGGCGGGATCGGGGGCCCGGGCCGGGGGCGCGTGGGGCGGAACCGCAGCGCGGCGCGGAACGCCCTGCGGATCCCCGCGGCGGCGATCGATGATGCGCCCGGCGCGCCGCTCGACGTGCCGCAGGAGGGCCACCTCTCGAAGAAGGCCTACGAGCGCGAGCTGCGCCGGCTCAACGTCGAGCTGGTGAAGTGGCAGGGGTGGATCAAGGACGGGGGGCTCAAGGTCGTCGTCATCTTCGAGGGCCGGGACGCCGCGGGGAAGGGCGGGGCGATCAAGCGGATCGTCGAGCCCCTCAACCCCCGCACCGCCCGGGTCGTGGCCCTGCCCGCGCCAACCGAGCGGGAGACGACCCAGTGGTACTTCCAGCGCTACGTCACCCACCTGCCCGCGGCCGGCGAGGTCGTCCTCCTCGACCGCAGCTGGTACAACCGGGCCGGGGTGGAACGGGTGATGGGCTTCTGCACGGAGGACGAGTACCAGGAGTTCCTGCGCTCCTGCCCGGAGTTCGAGCGGATGCTCGTGCGGAGCGGGATCATCCTCGTGAAGTACTGGTTCAGCGTCTCGGACGACGAGCAGGAGCAGCGCTTCCTCGACCGCCTCGACGACCCGACGAAGCGCTGGAAGCTCTCGCCGATGGACGTCGAGAGCCGCTCGCGCTGGATCGACTACAGCAAGGCGAAGGACGAGATGTTCGCCCACACGGACTTCAAGCAGGCGCCCTGGTGGGTCGTCCGCTCCGACGTCAAGCGTCGGGCGCGCCTCAACGTCATCAGCCACCTCCTCTCGCTGATCCCCTACGAGGACCTGACGCCGGAGGCGATCGTCCTGCCGCCACGGCAGCGGGACACCGGCTATGTCCGGCCGCCGATGGAGGACCAGACATTCATCCCGGAGCCGTTCTGAGGGCGGTGATCGTGACCGGCAGGCGCCGATGAGCCCGGGAAACGGGGATGACCGCGAGCCGGCCGTCCCGGTCGAGGAGCGGTCAGCGCTCCTGACGGCCTGTGGGCGCCTGATCGGTTCGATCGGCCTCCTCCTGCTCGTCATCCTCCTGCCCGCGACGTTCCTCGTCGTCGCCGCGACGATGGGGCTCGTGGACGCGCCGGGCTGGTCGGGCGGCAACACCGTGGTCTTCGGCTTCTTCCTCGTCGTCGTTCCGGCCGGCATCGCGGTCGCGACGATCCACTTCGTGCTCGGCGGCCTCGTCCTCGCTCGCCGCTTCTGGCCGGTCGTCGTCGCGGCGCTCCTCGTCCTCGCCGTCGTGACGCTCTTCCCGCTCGGGCTGCGGATCAGCTGGCCGTTCCTGAGCCTGACCCTGCTCTACTCCGCGACGCTCATCCTCTCCGTGGCCCGCCACCGCGAGTTCGAGTAGGCGGGCTCTCGGGGCCGGTCGCCGGCGCCCGATGCGCCGGGCCGGGTTGCGCCGGGCCGGGTTGCGCCGGGCCGGGTTGCGCCGGGCCGGGTTGCGCCGGGCCGGGTTGCGCCGGGCCGGGTTGCGCCGGGCCGGGTT
>JBBSAS010000338.1:0-2494 GCA_038252055.1 Candidatus Limnocylindrales bacterium | reverse complement strand
GGGCTGGCGCCTCGGCGGCGGGGCGACGTACGGCGCCCTCGTCCTGGCGCGACTGGGGATCCGGGTGGGGGCCGTCCTCGGCCTGGACCGGGCGGCCGTCGGCGCGGCCGAGCTCGACCTGCTGCGCGACGCGGGCGTGGACCTTCGCCCCGTCCTTCTCCCGGCGGGCCCGGTCTTCCGTCTCCAGGAGACGGGCTCGGGCCGGTCGCTCTACTGCGAGGATCCCGGCGTCCCGCTTCCGGTCGCCGCCCTGCCCCCATCCTGGCGCTCGGCGCCGGGCTGGTACCTCGCTCCCGTGGCCGACGAGCTTCCCGACGGCTGGGCGGCGATCTCCCCGGGCGCGGTCGTCGCACTCGGCTGGCAGGGCCTCCTCCGCGACCTTCGGCCAGGGGCCCCGGTCGTCCCACGGCCGGCGGGTCCGCGGGCGCTTCTCCGGCGCGCCGACCTCGTCTCGCTGAGCCCCGAGGACCTCGAGCCCGGCCAGGAGCTCCGCGGGCTGCTGCGGTTGCTCCGGGCCGGCGCGCTCTGCACGCTGACCGCCGGCCGTCACGGCGGCGTCGCGATCACGGTCCGTCCAGGTGCGCCGCGGATGCGCCGCTATCCGGCCGTCGCCTCGGCATCCGTCATGGACACGACGGGCGCCGGTGACGCGTTCCTGGCCGCGCTGCTCGCGGCCCGAGTCGTCCCCGCCCTTGACGGGCGCGCCGTCCAGCTGTCCGTGGCGCTCCGGTTCGCGGCCACCGTGGCCGGCCTCCACGTCGGCGGGACGGGGCTGGCGGGTGTGCCGACGCTCGCGGAGGTCCGCGAGATCACCCGGCGGCGGCCGGAGGACTGACGGCGTCCTCGGCCCGGGCCAGCCGGCGACGCAGGCGTCGGACGCGGAGCGCGAGCGCATCGTCGAACGCGGGGTCGCCCGCCCAGTGGAGTCGGGCGCGCTCGGCGGCCCGGCCGGCGGCCTCCGCCGCGCGCAGGGCGCCATCCGCGTCCCGGAGCCGGTGCTCGCGGAGCTTCGCGGCCTCGACCCACGCCCGCGGCGCATGGACACCCCCGTCGTGGGCGATCGCCTCCCAGGCCCGAAGGGCGTCGTCGAAACGGCCGAGGCGGCGGAGCGCGCGGGCTCGCTCGGCCCGGATCCGCTCGCGCGAGACGGTGATGGGAACGGGTGCGGCGGCGCCGAATGGCCAGCCCTCGGTGCCGAGCGCCGGCGGTCGCCACCCCGCCTCCGCGTCGTCAAGGCAGGCGAGCGCGTCGGCGTGGCATCGCCGCCGGGTGTAGGCGCGGGCGAGCGCGACGAGGTCCGCCGGGGGAGCTTCGCGACGGCGCTCCGGGTCCGCGTAGCGCTCCGCGAGGAAGGCGAGGAGACGGGCGAGCGAGGCGACGTCCTCCGCGTTGTGGGAGAGGACGGGGCGAAGCGGCTCCGCGGGGCCACCGCGGACGAAGTCGAGGTACCGGCCGGGGATCTCCCAGCCGCCCACGTCGCCGTGGCGGCGGACGCCGAGCAGCTCGCGCTCCACGGTC
Source organism: Candidatus Limnocylindrales bacterium (assembly GCA_038252055.1). Taxonomy (GTDB): domain Bacteria; phylum Chloroflexota; class Limnocylindria; order Limnocylindrales; family CSP1-4; genus CTSoil-043. The sequence goes on along the minus strand of JBBSAS010000338.1, from coordinate 976 downwards.
CCGAGCCGAGCGTCGCCGAGACGGTGCCGGAAGAGGCGGCGCACGGTTGGCAGGAGGTCGAGCATGCCGGCATGGGCTGGGGCATCGCGGCGGTGAAGGCGGTAGCGCGTCACGAGGAGGGGCCAGTCGAAGCCGAGGCCGTTGTACGTGACGAGGCGCGCCGAGGGCGGGATCGCCGCCTCGACGGCCGCGAGGAGGGCCGGCTCCTCGCCGTGGTCGGGGCAGACGAGCTGGAGGCGCCGGAACGCGTCGCCCTCCCACCAGCCGAGCCCGACGAGGACGGCGAGCGTCCCGGCAGCGGTTCCGAGCCCCGTCGTCTCCGTGTCGAGGAAGACGAGCCCGGTGGCGGGCTCCGGCTGCCCGGGGAGGCGGGCCAGCAGCGCCCGGTCGATCGGGATCGTGACCGAAGGCGGCTCGACCCGGACGACGAGGCCGCCGGCGCCCCGCGCCACCTCGCCGCCGAGTGCGGTCGCGAGCCGGTCGGCGAGGAGGGGTCCGCGACGGGCACCGCGTTCGGAGAGTCGCGCACCGCCCGGCGGCCGGGCGGCCCGGAACCGGGCGAGGCGGCGCTGGAGCGTGGCGGCCGCGGGTCCGCGCTGGCCGGGCTCGGGGCCGCGGTGGTCGGCCTCGGCGATCGTCTCGTTCATCGAGCCGCCACGGCCGTTCGCGCCCCGAGTCCCCCCAGGAGGCGGAGGGCGAGCGAGCGCGCGTCGAGGTCGACCTCGCCGCCGGCGGGCCGCGGACCCGTGCACGAGGGGCAGCCGCCCTCGCAGGCGCAGGAGGCCACGAGGTCGGCCGCGCCGTCCACGAGCTCCCCGTGGCGCTGCCAGAGCCGCTCGGCGAGGCCGACGCCGCCGGGCACGGCCTCGTAGAGGTAGACGGTCGGGGCGCCGTCGTGGGGGGAGCGGACCTGGGTGACGAGGCCGAGGTCGCGCGGGTCGACCATCAGGAGGACGCTCGCGACCGCCTGGAGCGC
>JBBSAS010000337.1:0-2500 GCA_038252055.1 Candidatus Limnocylindrales bacterium | reverse complement strand
GGGAAGGAGGGGCCGTACACGCGGATCCTTCCGTCGGGCGAGGAGGCCTTCCTCTACGACGCCGCGATGGCCTACGCCGCGGCGGGCGTCCCGGCGGTCGTGCTCGCGGGCCGCGAGTACGGCTCCGGCTCGTCGCGCGACTGGGCGGCGAAGGGAACCCGCCTCCTCGGGATCCGGGCGGTGATCGCCGAGAGCTACGAGCGGATCCACCGCTCGAACCTCGTCGGGATGGGCGTCCTCCCGCTCCAGTTCCTGCCCGGCGAGAGCGCCGCATCGCTCGGGCTCACCGGGCGCGAGCGCTACTCGATCGCCGGGCTGGCCGAGGGGCTGGCACCACGGGCACGGCTCACCGTCGTGGCGACGACGGACGAGGCCGATGGCGGCGGGGAACGCCGGTTCACCGTGGACTGCCGCCTCGACGGCCCGATCGAGGTCGACTACTACCGCCAGGGCGGGATCCTCCCGGCGGTCCTCCGGCGTCTCGCGCGGGAGGGAACGCCGGCCTGACGGTGTTCCGCGCCCGGCAGGTCAGGCGCGCCGGGCCGTCCAGCGCTCCGCGTCGCGGCTGATCGCGAGCGGGATGCCGTAGGCGGCCGAGAGAACCGCCCCCGTGAGCACCTCGGCGATGGGTCCCGAGCACGCCATCCGGCCCCCGGCCAGCACCACGCCATGACCGAAGCCCGGCGGAACCTCCTCGAGGTGGTGGGTGACGAGGACGATCGCCGTCGGGCGCGCGGCCGCCGCCATCGCCGCGAGCGCCTCGACGAGCTCCTCGCGGGCCCGGAGGTCGAGGCCCGCCGCCGGCTCGTCCACGAGCACGAGCTCCGGGTCGGACATGAGGGCCCGGGCCAGGAGAACACGCTGGCGTTCGCCGGTCGAGAGCGTCCCGAAGGAGCGTCCCGCCATCGTGCCGACGCCGAGCGTGCCGAGGAGATCCTCCGCCCGGACCCGGTCGGCGTCGGTGAAACGGTCCCACCACGGGGCCAACGCGCCGGTTCGCCCCGTCAGGACGACGTCGCGGGTGGCCTGCGATGGCTCGAGCCGCCCGGCGAGCATCGCGCTCACGGTGCCGATCCGCGGTCGTAGGGCTCGGGCGTCGGTGTGGCCGAGCTCTTCGCCGAAGACGCGGACGCTCCCCGTCGAGGGGAAGAGGGTCGTCGCCGCGACCGCGAGCAGGGTGGACTTGCCGGCGCCATTCGGCCCGACGACGACCCAGCGCTCGCCGGCCTGCACGGTCCAGTCGATATCGGCAAGGATCGGGGCACCGGCACGGTTCACGCCGACGCCTTGCAGGTCGAGGATCTCGTCGTTCACCGGCGAATCGTAGGGCATGAGGGGACCGTCCGACGCCCGCAACCGCGATGCCGGGCACGCTGAGCGGGCACGGCGCCCGGCGCCGGTCGCCGGGTCGGGACTTCGCGCGCCCCGTCACCTCGACGGCGCCTGCCGCGTCTTGGACGTGCGATGAACCCCTCGCCGCGACCCCCGACCCGCCGTCAACCGCCAACGGGTCCGGCAACGCCGGGCGACATCGTCTTCGCGCTCGGCATCGCCGCGCTCGGCCTCGTGCTCGCGGGCGTCCTGCTCGCGGCCGGGGGAGGCCCGTCGTCGCTCGTCCGCCTGGTCTGGGGCGACCCCGCCTCGCCCGGGTCGGTGGCTACGGCCGCGATGCATTCGCCGATTGCCCTCGCCTCCCTCACTCCCGCCGCCCCGTCGGGGGCAACCGGGATCCCTGGACCCGACGAGACCCCGCGGACAGCTCCGTCATCGTCGCCGCCGTTGCCCTCGCCCTCGCCGTCCGGGCCGTTCACGATGAACCTTTACCGGGCCGGCGTCTTCGTCCACCAGGCGGACAAGGACGCCTGCGTGGCCGCCGCGGCCCAGAACATGCTCAACGTGATCCGGCTCGTCGAGGACGGCCGCGCGCCCGACACGAGTGCGAAGACCCAGCGCGCCCTCTACAACCGGATCGTCAAGCTCACCACCACCGAGGACTCCCACAACGGCTCGACCGGGCCGGGAGGCTGGGCCGCCCTTCTCACCAAGAAGGGGTACCCCTACGAGGTTCGCACCTACAGGACGCGAAACGGCGCGATGCGGGCGGCCGCAACGGCGCTCCGGGCGACCCGGCGGCCCGTCGGCATCCTCGCCTGGGGCGGCGTCCACTCGTGGGTCCTCACCGGCTTCACGGCGAGCGCGGACCCGGCGACCACGGGCACCTTCACCGTGACGACGGCGCGGATTCTCGACCCCTGGTACCCTTGGGTCTCGACGCGCTGGCCGCGATCGGAGAAGCCGAACGCGCCGCGCGACACGGCGGACCTGGCTGCCAACGTCAAGCCCTGGAAGCTGGCCTCCGGACCCTACCCCGGCCGCGACGGCACGTACCTCCTCGTCGTCCCCCTCGAGCACTGACGGGCCGGCTATTCGGCTGCACGCGACGGGGCCGTCGGTCGCCGTCCGCGCGGGCCCAGGCCTCTCGAATGCTCGTGTCACGGGG
>JBBSAS010000336.1:0-2501 GCA_038252055.1 Candidatus Limnocylindrales bacterium | reverse complement strand
TGGCGAGGCCGGAGTGGCGAGGCCGGAGTGGCACGCGCCGGGGATGACGCGCTGGGGCGGGACGTTCGTTAACAACCTGCCAACGCGCCGATAACCCCGACGCCTATCCTGTGAGGCGATGGCCCGCACGATCCTCGTCGTTGACGACGAGCCGGTCCTGCGCGAGACGCTTGCCGAGGCGCTCGACGCGGACGGCTTCCACGTGATCACCGCCGCCGACGGACGCGAGGCGCTCGAGCGCTTTCGCGAGCACCAGCCGGAGCTCGTCGTCCTCGACGTGATGCTCCCCGAGCTCTCGGGCGTCGAGGTCTGCCGCATCCTGCGCCGGGAGTCCGGCGTCCCGATCCTCATGCTGACCGCGCGGACGTCGGAGCTCGACAAGGTCCTCGGCCTCGAGCTCGGCGCCGACGACTACGTGACGAAGCCGTTCAGCCTGCGCGAGCTGACGGCCCGGATCCGGGCGCTCCTCCGGCGAACCGAGTCGCAGGGCGCCGAGGGTCCGCCGACGGTTGCCCTCGGCGACCTCACCGTGGACCTCGCCGGCCACCGCCTCCTCCGCGACGGAACGGCGGTCCCGGTCAAGCCCAAGGTCTTCGAGCTCCTGGCCTTCCTCCTCCGCCATCCCGGCCAGGTCTTCAGCCGCGAGCAGCTCCTCGAGCAGGTCTGGGGCTACGACTACGCGGGAGAGACGCGGACGGTGGACGTCCACGTCCACTGGCTCCGCACCGCGATCGAGCCCGACCCCGCGTCGCCGGCGGTCATCCAGACCGTTCGCGGCACCGGGTACGTGCTCCGCCGCCCGGGATGAGGCGGCCTACTGGTGCTTGGCGGCGATCCGTTCGATGACCTCGGCCGCGTCCTCCGCGGCGTCGATCGTCTCCTCGAGGGCGATGTAGAGGTCGCGCAGCTTGATGACGGTCAGGGCATCCTGGCCGTCGCGGAAGAGGCGGCCGATCGCCGCCCGTGACAGGCCGTCGGCCTCGTTCTCCAGGTCGTGGACGGCCTTGAGGTGCATCCCGGCCTTCTCGAGCTGATCGAGCTTTCGGAGCGCGAACAGGAGCTGCTCGCCCTGGGCGGCGACAATCCCGGCCAGCCGGCGGGCCTCGTCGGTGGGTTCGTCGATCGCGTAGATCACGACCGTTTCGGCGGCCTCCTGGATCCTGTCCACGACGTCGTCGAGGCGGGTGTAGAGCTCGTGGATGTCCTCCCGGTCGAAGGGGGTGATGAACGAGCGCTCCAGGCGGGCGGCGATCTCGTTGTTGATCTCGTCGCCCTGGTGCTCGAGCGCCTGGATCGAGGCGACCCGCTCGTCGAGCCGGTCGAACTCGGTGAAGAGCGCGTTCAGGGCGCGCCCCGCCTCGAGCAGGTTCTCGCCGTCCTTGACGAAGATGTCCTGGAAGGCCTCGTCCTTGGGGATCAGTCGTACCACCGGAGCAGCTCCTCGTCTGGTCAGCCGTGAATGCCGAGCGCGTTGAAGATCACCCACGAGAGGGCGCCGACGAACGCGGCGGCGGGGAGCGTCACCACCCAGGCGATGAGGATGCTGCGGGCAACACCCCAGCGGACGCCGTGGACGCCCTTGCTGGTGCCCACCCCCATGATTGCGCTCGAGATGACGTGGGTCGTGGAAACGGGCATCCCGAAGTGGGCGGCCGTGTAGATCACGGTCGCGGCCGTCGTCTCGGCAGCGAAGCCGTGGATCGGCTCGAGCTCGACGACCTTGTGCCCCATCGTCCCCATGATCCGCCACCCGCCGACGGCGGTGCCGAGGGAGATGGCCGTCGCGGAGACGACGATCACCCAGGTGGGGACCTCGACCGTCGGGATCAGGCCGCCGGAGAAAAGGGCGAGGGTGATGATGCCCATCGTCTTCTGGGCGTCGTTCGAGCCGTGGCTGAAGGCCATGAAGCCTGCCGACAGGACCTGCAGCCGCCGGAAGCGACGGGCCAGGGGTCGCCGATCGGCGTTCCGGAAGATCCAGAAGAGAGCGACCATCAGGAGGAAGGCGCCGACGAAGCCGATCGCCGGGGAGCTGACGAGCGGGACGAGGACCTTGTTGACCAGCCCGTCGAGCTTGATCGCGCCGACGCCGGAGGCCACGATCGTGGCGCCCATCAGGCCGCCGATGAGCGCGTGGCTGCTGGAGCTGGGGATGGCCAGCCGCCAGGTGATGAGGTTCCAGGTGATGGCCCCCACGAGCGCGGCGGCCACCACCGTCTGGGCGGTCGTCTGCTCGTCCACGAGGCCGGCGCCGATCGTCTTGGCCACGGCCGTCCCGGCGAAGGCGCCGATGAAGTTGAACGAGGCCGCCATCGCGATCGCGTGCGCCGGGCGGAGGGCACGCGTCGCCACCGATGTCGCGATGGCGTTGGCGGTGTCGTGGAAGCCGTTGATGTAGTCGAACAGGACCGCGAGGACGAGGACCGCCAGGAGAAGGGCGGTCACGCTGTCACTCCCCGGTCCCGCGGGGAGTCGTGATGCACGGCGACAGTATGTTGATC
>JBBSAS010000335.1:0-2506 GCA_038252055.1 Candidatus Limnocylindrales bacterium | reverse complement strand
GAGGCCTGGGACGCGCTCGTCGCGGCCGGCGAGCCGTACCGCATCCGGCCGGCGGGGATGCTGGCCCTCGATGTTGCCCGCCTCGAGGCCGGCCTCGTCCTCATCGACGTGGACTACACGTCGGCCGTCCACTCCCACATTCCGGCCCAGAACTTCAGCCCCTACGAGATCGGCCTCGGCCGCCTCGTGGACCTCGGGGCGGGCGACTTCGTCGGCCGGCGCGCCCTCCTCGCGGAGATCGCCGCGGGCGGGCCTCCGCGCCGCCTCGTGGGCCTCGAGATCGGCTGGCCGGAGATCGAGGGGCTCTACGCCGCCGAGGGGCTGGCGCCGTACGCGCCGCCGACCGTCAGCCGGGCCCCCGTGCCGCTGCTGGCGAACGGGCGCCAGGTCGGCCGGGTGACGAGCACCGGCTGGAGCCCCCTGCTCAAGAAGATGATCGCCCTCGCCTCGGTTGGCGTCGCCCACGCCCGGACCGGGAGCCGTCTGCAGGTGGAGTGGACGGTGGAGGCGAAGCGCAAGCTCGTCGCCGCGACCGTCGTGGATCTCCCCTTCTTCGACCCGCCGCGCAAGCGCGCATAGCGGGCCGCCCGACCCGGATCGCGATCGAACCACGAAGGAGGAGACGCGGGTGGCCGGACGCTACGACGCGGTGATCATCGGCGGAGGGCACAACGGCCTCACGACGGCCGCCTACCTGGCGAAGGCCGGCTGGAGGACGCTCGTCCTCGAGAAGCGGCACATCCTCGGCGGCGCCACGACGAGCGACGAGATCGTCCCCGGCTACACGTTCAGCGTCCTCTCGTACGTCGTCAGCCTCCTCCGCCCAGAGGTCATTCGCGAGCTCGAGCTCGCGAAGCACGGCCTCGAGATCCTGCCCCTCGACGGTACCTTCACCCCTGTCCCGGGCGACTACCTCTGGCGCCGCGATGACCACGGGGCGACGATGCGGGAGATCCGCCGCTGGTCGAAGAGCGACGCCGACGCGTACGAGGAGTACGGCCAGCTCATGGCGGAGATGGCCCGCTTCATCAAGCCGATCCTCGGCATCGTCCCGCCCGACCCGACCTCGATCGACCCGCGCGAGTGGCTCGGCGTCCTGGGCCTCGCCCGCGACTTTGCGAGGCTTCCCGAGCGCCAGCAGGCCGCCTTCATCGGGCTGATGACGATGAGCGCCGCCGACTTCCTCGACCAGTGGTTCGAGACCGAGCCGCTCAAGGCCACGATGTCGGCCTCGGGGATCATCGGGACCTTCCTCGGTGTCCGCTCGCCGGGCACGGCCTACGTCCTGCTCCACCACTACATGGGCGAGATCGACGGCGCCTTCCGGGCCTGGGGCCTCCACAAGGGCGGGACCGGGGCGATCAGCGAGGCGATCGCCCGGGCGGCGCGGTCGCTCGGCGCCGAGATCCGGACGAACGCCGGGGTGGCCCGGGTGCGCCTCTCCTCGTCCGGCGACCGGGCGACGGGCGTCGTCCTCGAGAACGGCGAGGAGATCGATGCCGGCGTCGTCGTCTCGTCGGCCGACGTCCGGCGGACGTTCCTCGGGCTCCTCGAGCCCGGGGTCCTTCCCTCCGACTTCGAGGCCGCCGTCCGTCGCTTCAAGTTCCGGGGCAGCTCCGGGAAGGTGAATCTCGCCCTCGATGCCCTGCCGACGTTCACGAACAACCCCGGCGGGACGGAGTACCTGCGGGGGGCGATGAGCATCAGCCCGGCCGTGGACTACATGGAGCGCGCCTACGACGACGCGAAGTACGGGCGCTTCAGCCGGCGGCCCTACGTGGACATCGTCATCCCGTCCCTCGTCGACCCGTCCGTGGCGCCGCCCGGGAAGCACGTCATGAGCTGCTTCGTCCAGTACGCCCCCTACCACCTCGCCGAGGGCCCGGCCGACTGGGAGAACCAGCGCGAGGCGTTCGGCAACACCGTCATCGACACGATCAGCGAGTTCGCCCCGAACCTGCGCGACGTCATCGTCGACAAATACGTCGTCACGCCCTGGGACATGGAGCAGGGCTGGGGGCTCACCGAGGGCAACATCTTCCACGGCGAGCTGAGCCTCGAGCAACTCTTCTTCAGCCGCCCGGTGCCCGGCTGGTCGCGCTACCGGACCCCGATCGCGGACTACTGGATGGCTGGCTCCTCCACGCACCCGGGTGGCGGGATCATGGCGGCGAACGGCCGCCTGGCCGCCCTCGAGCTGCTCAAGGCGAAGAAGGGGAAGGTGGCGTAGATGGCCGCGCTCACGCAGCCCTCCGCCGGCTACGACGCGATCGTCGTCGGCGGCGGCCACAACGGCCTCGTCGCGGCGGCTTACCTCGCCCGGGCCGGGCTCCGGACGCTCCTCCTGGAGAAGCGGGAGACCCTTGGCGGGACCGTGGAGACGCGGATCCTGGACGACGGCTCCCGGGCACCCGGCCTGTTTGCCACGGTGGGGCGGCTCCGCCCGGCCGTCTACCACGAGCTCGACCTGGGCGCCCGCGGCCTGTCGCTCGTGGCACCCGCGGTC
>JBBSAS010000334.1:0-2507 GCA_038252055.1 Candidatus Limnocylindrales bacterium | reverse complement strand
GATCGGGCCAGGTGGCCCGGGTCGATGGAGGGCATGCGGCCTTGGCCGGGACACCGGTCCATGCGGATGATTCTCCATGCGCGGGGTTGCTGGCGCACACGACGCCGCCCGACGCCATGGCCGCACTGCTATGCGATGGTCGCACTGGAGGGCCGCATGACGCCTGCCGATGACTCCCGTTCCCCGTCCCAAGGCTCCGCGACCACGAGCGTCCCGGTGCTGATGTCTGACCGACGCCTCGGAGGGGTCGTGGCGCTGGGCGTCGCTCTGGTTGCCGGGCTGCTCACCGCCTTCCTGACCCCGCGCGGGCCGACGACCAGCGCGAACGCGCTCCTCCTCATGCTGCTGGCCCTCCTGGCGGGCGTCGCGGGCGGGACCCTCGCCCGTTCGCGGTGGATCCTGCTTCCGCTCGTGGTCGTGTACGCGGCGGGCATCGAGCTTGGCCGCCTGGGGATCGTGGCCCCGACGCTCGACGTTCGTCTGGACAGCGCCTACGGCCTCATCGCCCTCGTGATCACCCGCGGCTTCCACGGCCTTCTCGCGTTCCTGCCGATGGCGCTCGGGGTCTTCCTGGGGATCGCCGCCGCCCGTCGGGCCGGCTGGTCGGCGCCGACCGCGCGGCGCCGACCGCCGGTGGGTTCCGGCCTGCTCGCCGTCCTGGTGGCGGGCCTGGCGATCCTCGTCGCCTGGCCGGCCTCCACGCCGCCGGTGGTGGGCGCGGACGGGACGCCGGTCCCGGGATCCGTCGCGGAGCTCACGACCGTCCGCCTCGGCGGAGCGGATCACGCGGTCATGATCCGGGCTGCCGACCCGCAGAAGCCCGTCCTCCTCTACCTGTCCGGCGGCCCCGGCCAGTCGGACCTCGCCTTCTCGCGGACCTTCGCCGCCGGCTGGGAGAAGGACTTCGTGTTCGTCGACTTTGACCAGCGCGGCAACGGCAAGTCGTATCCGGCGATCGACCCAGTCGCGTCGTTCACCCTCGACCGAGTCGTCACCGATGTCATCGAGCTGACGGACTACCTGCGGGCGCGCTTCGGCGAGGAGAAGATCTACCTGATGGGCGAGTCGTGGGGAACGATCCTCGGCGTGCACGCCGTGCAGCAGCGCCCGGACCTCTACCACGCCTGGATCGGGAGCGGCCAGATGGTGGATGTCGTGGAGACCGACCGCCGGATCTACCGGGACCTCGTCGCCTACGCCGCCGAGGCGGGCGACAGCGCGCTCACGGCGAAGCTGCAGGAGGTGGGCGAACCGCCGTACCGCGACATCCCCTGGGCCAACGCGAACCTCCTCGCCTGGTACGACCTCCTCTACAAACCGTACACGCCCTCGGCGGGGTACATCGCCCGCGGCCGTGCTGCCGGGCTCGACCCGTTCGGGGTCCTCGGCTCCGAGTACAACCTCGTCGAGAAGACGAACGTCCTGCGCGGCCTCATCGACACGTTTGCGATCGTCTACCCCCAGCTCTACGGCCTCGACTTCCGCGAGTCCGTGCCCCGGCTGGACGTGCCCGTCTACATCCTCGACGGCGCCGCCGAGCTGGAAGGCCGGCGCGCGTTGGCGCTCGAGTGGTTCGAGCAGCTCGAAGCCCCGACGAAACAGCTCGTGACCTATGAGGGCGCCGCGCACAGCGTTGCGTTCGAGCAGGCCGACGAGGTCCAGCTCCTGCTGACGGAGACGATCGTGCCCGCGACCTACGGGTCCTGACGCGACGGCCCGCGCCGGATGCCCGCGGATACCACCTATATATGGTAGCGTAGGTGGCATGGAGAAGACGACGGTCTACCTCACGAGCGAGCAGAAGGCGGCGCTCGCGCGCGTGGCCGAGGCGGAGGGTCGCAGCGAGGCTCGACTCATCCGGGACGGGGTTGATGCGGTCACGGCGGGGCACCGGGCGGCCGAACCGAGGTCGGCCATCGAGGCCACGATTCCCGGCATCGTTGGGCCTCCGGCTGGACCCGTCGCACCCGACCCGCGGCCCCGCTGGATCTCCCGGGACGAATTCGTGCGGCGAATCGTGCCCCGCCAGGCCGACTCCGGGCTTGCGATCGACCTGCGCGCGATGGCCCCGGACACCACCGACGACGCGCTCCTCCGGTGACCGAGGGCCTCGCCGACACGAGCGTCTTCATCGCCCGCGAGAGCGGCCGTCCAATCCGGTCCGAGCTGCTGCCGGATCGCCTGGCCGTCTCGGTGATCACCGTCGCGGAGTTGCGGGCCGGCGTCCTCGCGGCGGACGACCTGGCCACCCGCGACCGGCGCCTCGCGACGCTGACCGCCGTACTGGCCCTGAGCCCACTCCCCGTCGACGACGACGTCGCTGCCGCGTGGGCTCGGCTCCGGGTGACGCTTCGAGACCGCGGTCTGCGGATGGCCGTGAACGACTCCTGGATCGCCGCGACCGCCATCGCTCATGGTCTGGCCCTCGTCACGCAGGACGACGACCATTTCGAGATCCCCGACCTGTCGGTGATCCGCGTCTGACGCCCGGCTCCGGGCTCAGCGAT
>JBBSAS010000333.1:0-2507 GCA_038252055.1 Candidatus Limnocylindrales bacterium | reverse complement strand
TACGTCCGTTCGGCAACCCGGTGCAGCTTGATCGCGTGCTCCTCATCGAGAAGGATGTTCACGCGATGGGAACGATCGTCGGGCATGGATCACCTGCACAGATCTGCACATCGTGTGCAGGAACCGTACGTCGGAAGCCCGTCGGGCGTCAACAGCCGGAGTGTTCTCGGCCGCGATCCTCGTCAGTCGGCACGGTCTTCGAGACGATGATGGAGCGTCGCGTTCCCGGCAGTCAGTCGTAGAGACGCTCGAGGTGCCAGGTGCCGGCGATCCGGTCGCGGTAGACGAGGGCCAGCCAGCGGGCCCCGACGACCTTGACGTAGTCGCGGGCGATCGGGCGGCCCCACCAGGCTTCCTCGACGCGCCAGCCGGTGCAGGCCTCGACGGGCTCGCGGCGGCCGGCCCAGGTGATCGCGACGAGACGACCGGCGGGGTCTTGCTCGACCTCGATCCTGGGGTGCTCGCGGAGGAGGCGTGTCACGGAAGGTGACCGGGGGCATGGCCCGGCGCCCCCACTCCGTCGGCGGCGACCGGGTGCCAGGTCCAGCGCATCTCGGGGAGCGGCGCCTCCGGGTCGGCGAGAGCGACCCGCCCGACGCTCCCCTCCCCGAAGCGGACGGCGAGCCGGGCCAGCTGCCAGCCCAGGCGCGACGCCGCGTTCGCCTGGGGCGTGAAGAGCGTGAGCTGGTGTCCCGTCGCCGGAGTCACGTCGAGCAGCTCGAGCTCCAGGCGGGCGACCGGCAGCGCCGGCGGCTCCCGCTCGAGACGTTCGAGGAGGAGCCGCTCGATCGCCTCCGGGTCGGCGGTCGGCTCGGGGAGGCGCTGGGCGAGCGCGAGCGTCGGCAGGTCCATGCCGGCGAGCGGAAGGCGACCGGGGGCGAAGGTCGGATCGAGCGTCGCGACGAGGCGGACCCGACCGGCGGCCTCGCCACGGGCGTCGAGCTGGGCGCCGAGGGCCGTGGCGAGGCGGCGCAGGACGAAGCGGAGTGCCTCGAGGTCGGCGACCGGCTCGTCGAGGGCGATCCCGAGGGCCAGCCGCTCGGGCGCGTGGCGAGGGCGGAACGGGTCGGTCTCGCGGCCGTTCGCCCGGTCGTGGAGCCGGCTCCCCTCCACGGTCCCGAAGCGGGCGACGAGCGACGAGCGCGGCAACGCGGCGACCGACCCGATCGTGCCGAGGCCGAAGCGGGCGAGCCGGCCACGCACGTCGAGGTCGCGGGTCAGCGCGGAGGCCGGAAACGGGGCGAGGAAGGCGGCATCCCCGCCGGGCGGGACGAGGACGGCGGGCACGGCGGTCGGCCCGGGTCCGGTGGCCGCGGCGATGGCGGCCGCGAAGCGGGTCCCGGCGATCCCCGCTCGCGGCGTTCCCGGGAGGAGCGGGGCGAGGATGGCCCGGGCCTTCCCGACGAGATCCGGCTCGGGGCCCCAGAGCGCCTCGAGGCCGTCGACCTGGACCTCGATCGAGCCGAAGGCGCGGTCGGCCGGGTCGGTCGGGCCGGCGATCCCCGGGCTGAACGCGGCGAGGGCGTCGAGGGCAGCCTCGACGGCCGCCGCGTCGGCGGCGGGATCCGGCGCCAGGAAGACGGCTTCGGGGGCGAGCCGGTGAGCCTGCCCGAGCGGCAGTCCCCGGCGAACCCCGAGGGCCGTGGCCGCGGGGCTGGCGTCGAGGACGGCGCCGTCATCCCACGGCCGCCCGCCGAGGATCAGCGGCCCGGTCGCGGGGATCGAAGGATCGCGCTCCCGGGCGAGCCGGAGCGCGAGGTGGGGCAAGGAGAGGTGGAGGAGGCGCATCGGTCGATCGATCAGGCTCGTGGGAGGGAGGAGATGTGGAGGCGGCATGTCGGGTGGTGCCCTTCGCGGCGGGCTCCTCCGCCAGGAGCTCGTCGCGGGCGAGGCAGCGGTCGCGCGGCCCGCCCTCCGCGTAGAGGAGGCGGATCGCCGTCCGCCGGTCCGGCGCCCCGTGTCGATCCTTCGCGACGCGGACCTCGGTCTGCTGACCGACGACCTCGCGTCCGAGGCGGATCCAGCTCCGCCGGCGCAGCTCGAGGCGAAGCCCGGCACCATCCCGCAGGGCGGCCCGAAGCGGCGCGGGTGCCTCGGCGGGCTCGAGGACGAGGAGGAGCGCCCCGGAGCGCCGGGCGAAGGCGGCGAGACGGGCGACCTGGTCGGCGAGGCGCGGCCGTCGCGCAGCCCGGGGCGAGTCTCCCGTCCCGGCCGCTGGTTCGTGCCCGGCCCCCGGTCCCGTTTCGACCGTTGGTTCGTGCCCGGCCGCTGGTTCGTGCCCGGCCGCTGGTTCGTGCCCGGCCGCTCGTGCGGGCGCCCCGTCGAGGTCGAGGACGAGGACGTCGATCACCCGCGCCTGGAGGAGCGACCCGGCCATCGCCAGGCCCTCGGCGACAGTGTCCGGGACGAGGACGGCCAGCCACTCGAGTCGGACGCCGCGGGCGACGGCCTCCACGGGATCCAGGCTCCGGGCGAGGTCGATCCAGGCAACGAGCGCGCCGCCGGCC
>JBBSAS010000332.1:0-2513 GCA_038252055.1 Candidatus Limnocylindrales bacterium | reverse complement strand
TGGTCGTGGACATGATGATGCCCCGCCGGGACGGTCTCTCCCTCGCCCGGGAGATCAAGGCCCGGGCGGACCTCCCGATCATCGTCCTCTCCGCGATCGACGCGGCCGACTCCAAGGCGCTCCTCCTCGACGAGGTCGCCGAGGACTACGTCACCAAGCCCTACCACTACCCCGAGCTGCGGGCCCGGATCAACCGCGTCCTCCGCCGGCTCGGCGACCGCCTCCCAAGCCAGCGCGTGACGCTCGGCTCCGACCTGATCCTCGAGCTCCACCGGCGCACCGCCACCGTCCGGGGGAACGAGGTTGCCCTGACGCCGACCGAGTCGCGGCTCCTCTATGCCCTCGCCGCGAACGTGGGCCGGACCGTGCCGACCGAGACGCTCCTCCAGCGCGGCTGGGTGGACACCGAGGACGCCGATCCGTCGTACGTCTGGGTGACGATGCGGCGGCTGCGGACGAAGCTCGAGGTCGATCCAAATCATCCCCGCCACCTGATCACCGTCCGCGGCATCGGCTACCGCCTCGAGGCGCAGGCCGAATGAGCGGCGGGAGCCTCCGCGCCCGGATCACCCTCGCGGTGATGACCGCCGCGCTCCTCCCCGTCGTCGTCCTCGGGCTCCTCCTGGTGGTCGGCGGCAGCACCGGGATCCTCGCCCAGTTCCTGACGGCGCTCGTCGTCGCCGCGCTCGTCGGTCTCGTCCTCGGTGGCTTCCTTGCCGGAACCGTGACGGGCTCCTTGCGCTTCCTCGCGGCCCGCCTCGACGGGATCACGGCCGGCAGCCGCTCCGACCCGCTGCCTCCCCTCGCCGACGACGAGCTCGGCCGGCTCGCCGAGCGCCAGGAGGAGCTCGCCGCCGCCCTCGCCCGGCGCAACCGGCAGGTCGGCCGCGCGGTCGAGGCCATCACCTCCTGGGAGCCCGGCAGCGGCGTGGACCTGCTCCTCGCCCGGGCCGCTCGTGACGCGCGCGAGTGCCTCGGGCTCACCGACGCCCGGATCGTCCTCGGTGATCCCCGGGACCTCGAGTTCGAGGAGCGCGTGCCCGGGGAGCCGCAGCCGGTGCGCGCGGAGCTCCGGACCGGGGGCGCCGTCGCCGGGGTGCTCGCGGGCCATGCGCCGGCCACGACGCGCTGGGCGCCGGCGGACCAGGACCTCCTCGCACTCTTCGCCGCCAGCCTCGCGGTCGCCCTCCGCGACACGGAGCTCGTCGGCCGGGTCGAGGCCCAGAACGCCCGTCTCGTCGAGCTCGACGCCGAGAAGGACGACTTCCTGCGGGGCGTCTCCCACAACCTCCAGACGCCCCTCGCCCGAATCCGGGCGAACGCCGACCAGCTCGCCGCCGAGATGGCCGCCGCCGGAGAGGCCGACCGCCGCCTTGGGGTGATCGCCGAGCAGAGCGACCGCCTCTCGCGGATGGTGCGCCAGCTCCTCACGGTGAGCCGCCTCGACTCCGGTGTCCTGCGTCCCGTCCCCGAGGTTTTTGCGCTCGGCCCGCGCGTCCGGCGGGCGTGGGACGCGCTCGGTGCCAACGAGGTGCCCTTCGACCTCGCGGACGAAGCGAACGGATGGCTCGCGGTGGCCGATCCCGACCAGGTGGACCAGGTGCTGTGGGCGCTCCTCGACAACGCCGTGAAGTACGGCGGTCGCACGCCAGTCGCCGCCCGGCTCGCGGTGGATGCGGCGGACGGCCGGGTGCGGCTCACGGTCAGCGACCGCGGCCCGGGAATCGGCGGCGAGGACCGCGAGCGCCTCTTCGAACGCTACGCGCGCGGCGGCACCTCGGACGACCGCGACGGCACGGGCCTGGGCCTCTACGTCGGCCGCGCGCTCGCCCGGGTCAACGCGGGCGACCTGGCGCTCGACGAGGCGGGTCCCGCCGGCGGGGCCGCGTTCATGCTGGTGCTCCCCGCGGAGGCCCCCACGGAGGGCTGATCGTCCGCAGGTGGCCCGCGCCGCCCCGGAGTACGCTTAGGGTCGGGAGCGGTACCGTCCGCACCGGACCCGCCTGGAGGCCTCCGTGACCAGCGACGACACGACCACGACGATCGACCCTCTCGCCGCGCCCCGAACCGTCCGGATGACGCGTCGGTTCAACGCCCCGCCGAACCGGCTCTACCGCTGTTGGACCGACCCCGAGGAGATCGTCCGCTGGTTCCCGGAGCTCGTCGAGGGCTCACTCGCGGTCGGGACCCGGAGCACCCTCGTCTTTCCCGACCAGCGGGTCTGGTGGGACGTCACCACGCTCGAGAGCGACCGCCGCTTCGCGTTCCGCTGGCCCTGGCTTCGCGACGACCGCTGGGTCACGGACGTGTCGATCACCCTGGAGCCGGCCGGCTACGGGACGCTCCTCACCCTGACCGACGGTCCGTTCGACGTGGGCATCCCGGGCGTCCTCGACGCCTACGCGCACGCCTGCGAGGGGTGGGGCGAGGCGCTCGCCTGGCTCCGCGGCTGGGTGGACTTCTCGGTCGAGCTGCGCGACCGCCGCTACTGACCCGCGGGTCGAGGCGTAGCG
>JBBSAS010000331.1:0-2519 GCA_038252055.1 Candidatus Limnocylindrales bacterium | reverse complement strand
GTCGCACCCGTGAAGTCCCGTCCAGCCGTCGTCATCCCGGTTCTGGCCCTCGCCGCGGCGCTGGCCGCCTGCTCGGGCGGGGGCTCGTCGCCGACAGCGGGCCCTCCGTCCCCGCTGGCCTCGGCCACGTCATCCGCGGCGACCTCGGCGCCGACCGCTGCGGGCGGTGAGCTGACGGTCTACGGGGCGGCCTCGCTCAAGGGCGTCCTCGACGAGATCCGGTCGGCCTACGAAGCGGCCGTTCCGGGCACGACCCTGACGATCTCGACGGACTCGTCGGCTGCGCTCGCGACCCAGATCGAGCAGGGGGCGCCGGCGGACGTCTTCCTCTCCGCCGACCAGGCGAACCCGGAGAAGCTCGTCGACGCGGGGCTGGCCGAGGGCAATCCCGTCACGTTCGCCCGCAACGCGCTCGTCGTGGTCGTGCCGGCGGACAACCCGGCCGCGATCACGACACCGGCCGACCTCGCCCGGCCCGGGGTCAGGATCGTCGCGGCGGGCGACACGGTGCCGATCACGAAGTACGCGACCCAGGTCGTGGCCAACCTCGCCGCCGAGCCCGGCTACCCGGCGGACTTCATCGCCGCCTACACCGCCAACGTCGTCTCGCGGGAGCACAACGTGAAGGCGCTCCTCGCGAAGGTCGAGCTCGGGGAGGGCGATGCCGGGATTGTCTACGTCACGGATGCGAGGTCGTCGTCGAGGGTCGCCACCGTCGAGATCCCGGATGCCGCGAACGTTCCCGCGACGTACGACGGCGTCGTCGGCGGCGTTTCCCCGAACGCCGCGGCGGGCCGGGCGTTCCTCGACTGGCTGATCGGCCCCGACGGGCAGGCGATCCTCGCCGGCTTCGGGTTCCTGCCGGCGGGATCGTGATCGACGGGCTGGTACAAGCGTGGTCGCGACACAGCGGTCGCTGCGCGACTCGCAGCTGATGAAGTCCGGGCTTTACCAGGCGGTTACCGGGTGCGGATGGCGGTGCGAGCGCAGACGCCGGTCCTTCGTGATGAGCCGCCACCCGTTCTCGAGCGCGGTCGCGTAGATCAGCCGGTCGGCTGGATCGCCCGGAAAGCTGGACGGCAGGCCGACCGCCGTCGAGGCGATCGCCGGGGTGACCGGGATCGTCCGAACCTGGCGGGCCAGCTGCCCCAGCCATGAGGCGATCGGGATCGTCACGACGATCCGCTCGTGCCGTGCAAGCCAGGCCAGCTCGAACCACGAGATGTCGGCGACCGCGAGCTCGTCGGCCGCGCCGATCGCCTTCGCCGCCGAGGCGCTGATCCTTGCTGGCTCGGCGGACCACCAGTGGACGACGTGGCTGTCGAGGAGGACCGTCGTCATGCGAGATCCCAGGTCGCGTCCGTCGAGAAGAGATCCTCCTCGCTGCCGGCGGTCATCGCGATGCCGGCAAGGCTGCCCTTGATGGAGTGGGGCCCGGAGGCGGGAACGAGGCGGGCGACGATGCGGCCGCGCTTCGTGATCTCGACCTCCTCGCCGGCAGCGACGTCGTCGAGGAGGGCCAGGATCCTGGCCTTGGCTTCGGTTGCGGTCATCTTGATGGTCATATGGTCATTGTACTGACCGGTGCAATCCTCGGCGAATGCTGCGGCGGCGATCGGACCGGTCGGGCGGCCGCGGCCCGCGCCCCGGCCCCGGACCGGGCCCCGGCCCCGGCCCAGGCCCCGAACCGCCGGCGTTACGAGACGACGGCCGGGATCGCCTCGAGCGGCACCGGGCTGGATGCCATGACCACCTCGGCCGCGGCCCGGACCTTCGGGGCGATCGACGCCACGTGCGCCCGGGCAACCGGCTTCTTCGCGTCGGCGACCGTCGTGTCGCGCAGGAGAAGCCAGCCGGTGACGACCCAGATCCCCATCTCGACGAGATCGACGGCGTAGTAGTCGACGCGGTCGCGCTCGGGGACCGCCTTGAGCGCGCCCGACGCCCGGCCGAAGAGCCCAGTCAGCTCGGCAAGGATCGCCTTCTCGGCGGCCATGTCGGCCGGGACCTCGGCGGCTTCCCACTCGGCGAGGAGCGGATCGAGCGAGCGGTTGAGGAGCTTCCCGATCGCCGCGACCACCTGGAGCTGGCTCGTGCCCTCGTAGATGTTGGTGATCCGGACATCCCGGAAGAGGCGCTCGATGTTGAACTCGCGCATGTAGCCCACGCCGCCGTGGACCTGCATCGCCTGGTAGCAGACCCGGTTGCCCATCTCGGTGGCGCAGTACTTCACCATCGGGGTGAGGGTCTCGGCGAGGGTCTGGGCCTGCTTGAGGCGAGGGCGCATCGCCGGGTCGGCGTCCGGTCCGGCCTCCTCGATCGCCCGCTCGTAGACCTTCCAGAGGTCCACCCAGCGTCCCGCCTCGGCGAGGAGCGCGCGGGTGGCCTGGAGGTCCACCTGCATCGAGAGGAGGAGCCGCCCCACCGCCGGGAGGGCCCGGATCGGGCGGCCGAACTGGATCCGCTCGCGGGAGTACTCGTCGGCCTCCCGGTAGGCGGCCTCGGCGATGCCGAGGGCC
>JBBSAS010000330.1:0-2532 GCA_038252055.1 Candidatus Limnocylindrales bacterium | reverse complement strand
CGTGCTCGGCGTCCGAAGCCTCGTACAGAGCGAGCGCATGAAAGCCTTCTGGCTCTACTTCTCACGCCTCTACGTTGCCAACGTCACGTGCGCCACCCCGCGTGAACGGACCGCCGCTTGATCCGTGCGTGGTCCACACCCCTTCCGGCGCGATGCACTTGCCGACGTGATACGACTCGCCGTGCTGATCCCATGGGAACATCGTTGGATCACGGTAGCACCCAAGAGCCTCTCGACAAGACAGGGTCGCGGGGGCAGCGGAGGAACGCCGCCGGTTGTCCATCGGACCAGAATCGCCGCGGCGTATCCAGCCAGCTCGGTCACCTTCGGCGGCACCGTGAGCGGCCCAAGCGGTTCCAGGACTCGGGCCGGTACGGCCGGACCTGACGCGGCCTAATCGGTTCCGAGCTATCAGACCACGCGATACCGGCGGTGCCGGTGGCGAGCCCACCGAGGTGACGGGCGACACCGACACGGTGGCGTGCTCAGGGTTGTTGCTGCCGGTAAGCCCATGCCCCGGGGCTTGCCTTCACCATGAGCGCGGCCCTGAACCCCACGTCTGTCGTCCTGGCCGGCGCTCTTGAGTTCCGCCCCGCTGCGACTGATCCGATGTCAGGCGCTGCCGCCAAATCTCAGGCATGGGGGCCAGGTGGAAGCACAAGGTCAGCCTGGACATCATGGTGCCTGATCGCGCTCAAGGGTTTGAGGTCAAGGAATCACGGGCGGCCTCACTCGTCCGCCTGATCCCGCCGATCGCGGGACCTCAGACATTCTGAAGTGCCGGGCTGATCCGCACAGTCAAACCGATGCCCTTGGACTCGATGTACGCCGAAGGGTGTCGGCGTGTCTGATCCAACGTCAGTCGCCTTGCCCCGGGCTCAAGGTGGCGTCTGTCCATCCGTGATGTCTTCAGCTCGCCGCCTGGGGGCTCCGCCCCTCGCTCCAGTCGAGCCCCCGGCAGTGTAAGTGCCGGCGCCCGCAGAGGGGGGGACATCCGCAGACGCCAGCGAGGCAGGAGTAGCAACGCCGCAAGCGTCGAGCAAGCCCGACGAACAAGCGAAGCGACAACCCCGGCACACGACTGCGCCGCTCGCGGCATGCGCACCAGCGCCGCGCATCTGGTGGCGGCGTGCAGCCCGTCAGCAAGGGCACCCCGCGGCCGGTCGAAAGTCGCGGATGGCCGCGGGCATCACTCGCCCGCCTTGAGCGCAACCCGCGCGGTTTGGAGGTACTGCACCTCCAGGGCTTGAAAGTTCAGGTATGGGAGGCCCTTTGTCTGCTGAACATGACGTAGGACCTCGTGCCCGGTGCCGCGACTTTCCGGAGGGACCACGTAGCCGTCCATCAACGTCGCGCGCTCGGCGGGCAGCATGGCGTCGACACCGGCGGCCCGCATCGAGCTCACGAGTTTCGAACGCATGACCATGTCAAACCGCGGGCTCGCTTCGTTGGGGCAGAACGTGAGACCGTCGCCCTCGGGCCACAGCACCACTGCGCCGTCGATCTCGGGGAAGCGTTCAAATGCGCCGGGGGTCGCGTAGAACACGAGGATGGTTTGGTGGGGCGGCATGACGTTCATGGCTTCGCGAACACCGTAGAAGACGGAGATCGTGCGCTCGACCTGGCTGAGCGCACCGAGAGGGCTTTCCATGGCGCACCACAAGAACCACAGCCGGTCGTGGTCTGCGTCCAGCGTCCTAAACTGCTGCCGTCGAGCAGCACCTGGTGGCGTTCGCGTGCAAGGGACGGGGCATCTGTCCCTCATGCCTGGGCCGCAAGATGTGCCAAACTGCCCTGAATCTAACCGAGCACGTGCTGCCAGCCGTACCGCTGCGGCAGTGGGTGTTCACGGTGCCGCATCCACTGCGCGCTCGTTTGGCTTTCGACGGCAAGCTGCTCGGCGCAGTCACGCGGCTGTTCGTCGACTCCATCCTCGGTTGGTACCACCGCCGCCTGCGCACCAGCCCGCGCGAGCACACGCAGAGCGGCGCGGTGGTTGTCGTGCAGCGTGCGTCGTCGGACTTGAAGCTCAACCCGCACCTCCACGCGGTGTTCCTCGACGGCGTGTTCGCGCCCGGGGCCGGCACTGGGACCGCCACCGGAGCAGACGGCACGCGCGACAACTCGACAAACGCCGCGCCCGAGTTCCGAGCGCTACCTCGGCTCTCCACGACCGAGGTGGCCGACGCCCTTCAAGTCGCCCGCGCACGCATCCTCCGTTACCTCGAGCGCCAGCGAGTCATCACCCTCGACCCGGACTCGGCCAGCGACGTGCTGACCGTCTCCGACGAGCTCGCCGAGCGTGACCCTGCGTTGGCACAGCTCGCCGCCGCAGCCGTCTCCGGCCTCGCGCCCGCCGGCCCCGAGCTGCGCCGTAGACCGCGCGAGGTCGCCTTTCAGGGACGCCCCGGCGTCGTCATCGACGCGCCCCTGTCAGTACGCGAAGCGGGCTTCAGTCTGCACGCCGCCACCCGCGCCGGACCGGCCGACGCGCAGGGACGCGAAGCTCTGCTCAAGTACATTCTGCGACCG
>JBBSAS010000329.1:0-2537 GCA_038252055.1 Candidatus Limnocylindrales bacterium | reverse complement strand
CGACCGGAGTCTCGGCGCTCATCGGCCCGCCCCCACGGTCAGCGGCTGGGCCGTGATCGCGTCGATCATCGCCCGGTACTGCTCGATCTCCCAGCCGGCGACATCGAGCGCCGCGACCGGGCACGCCGGCACGCAGGCCCCGCAGCCCTTGCAGGCCACCGGGTTCACGTAGGCGCGCTTCACGATGACGTCCTCCTCGATCTCGATCTCCTGGAGCGAGATCGCGCCCGCGTAATGGCAGGCGTCCACGCACAGCCCGCACCCGTCGCAGCGCGACAGGTCGACCTTCGCCACGAACGGCTCCATCTCCACGTGGTCCTTGCCCAGCAGCGTCGTCACCTTGGCGGCTGCCGCCGATGCCGAGGACGTGGACTCCGTGATGTCCATCGGCGCCTGGACCGTGCCGGCGAGGAGCACGCCCGGGATCGCGCTCTCGACCGGACGGAGCTTCGGGTGGACCTCGAGGAGGAAGCCGTCGTTGCCGACCTGGACCTTCGTCATGTCGATGAGCCCGGCGATGTCGCGCGGCATCACCCCGACGCCGAGGACGACGAGATCGACCGGCACCTCGAGCTCCGCCCCGAACGTCAGCGTGTCGCGGACGGTCACCTTCAGCGGGTACGCGCCCCCGTCGGCGACCTCGACGGTCGGCCGGGTGTCGTCGGAGAAGCGCAGGAAGACGACCCCGTTCTTCGAGGCGTTGACGTAGTACTCCTCCTGGCTCTTCTCGTACGTCCGGATGTCGCGGTAGAGGTCGTAGACCACCGTCTCGGGGTACCGCTCGCGGACCAGGTTCGCCGCCTGGAGCGTCGCCGCGCAGCAGACCCGCGAGCAGTACTCGTGGAGCTTCCCGTCGGGACCGGGCTCGTCCACGCCGTCGATCTGGCGGCTCCCGACGCAGTGGATGAACGCCACCGACCGGGGAATGCGGCCCTCGATCTCCAGGCGGCCGCCGGTCGGCCCCTCGGGATCGAGCATCCGGTGCGCCTGGGGGAGGGTCACGACGCGCGGCGACTCGCCGTGCCCGTACTCGCCCGGGCGGGGCTCGTAGTGGTCGAAGCCGGTGGCCACGACGACGGCTCCCACCTCGGTTGACGACTCGGTGGCCGCGCCGCCAAGGTCGATCCCCTGGCTTCCGGCGGCCTCGACGCACGCGCCGCACCGGGTGCAGGCGTTCCAGTCGATCGCCGGGAGGTCCGGCTCGGAGCCCGGATAGGGCTGGTAGATCGCCCGCCGCTCGCTCAGCCCGTCGTCGAACTCGTTGGGAACCACGACGGGGCAGGCTGCGATCGCCGCCGCGGGGTCGCGGAGGTCGGCGGTCACGCCGCGGGGGACCGTGCGGAACGTTGCCGTGAAGTCGCCGAGAAAGCCGGTCAGGCCGGTGACCTCGGTCCCGGTGAGGACCGTCACGTTCGGCTGGGCGACCACGTCGCGGATCAGCCGGTGGACGAGCGGCCGGGCGAGGTCCTCGGTCGGGAAGACGGTGTACAGCTGGACGGCCCGTCCGCCGAGGAACGGGGACTTCTCCACGAGGACGACCTCGAGGCCCTGGCGGGACAGGTCGAGGGCGGCCCGGAGGCCGGCCACGCCGCCGCCGATCACGAGGGCGCGGTGAACCGCGGCGACCCGGATCATGTCGAGCGGCTCGAGGAGCTCCGCCTTCGCGACGGCGGCCCGCACGAGCGCGCTGGCCTTCTCGGTCGCGGCCTTCGGGCTGTGCGGGTGGGCCCAGCTCGCCTGCTCGCGGACGTTCGCCGGCAGGAACAGGTAGGGATTCAGCCCGCCGCGGATCACCGCCTTGCGGAAGGTCGTCTCGTGCAGCTTCGGGGTGCAGGCTGCGACGACGACGCGATCGAGACCGAGGTTCTTGATGTCCTCGATGATCGTTTCCTGGCCCTCGTCGGCGCACATGAACATCACGTGCCGGGCAACGGCCACGTTGTCGAGCAGGGCAGCCCCGGCCGCCACCGCGTCGACGTCGACGACGTCGGAGATGTTGCCGCCGCAGTGGCAGACGTAGACGCCGATCCGCTCGGCGGCGCCGTCGGTCTCGGCCGGCTGGGCCGGAGTCGCGGCCGGACGGCTCGCGGCCTGGTCCGGGTTCTCCGCAGTCTCGGGGGCCTGGTCCGCGGCCTCGGGGTCCTGCGCCGTCGTTTCGGTCGGCTCGTTCATCGGCTCGGGGGCTCCCGGCTCGCTAGCCACGCTGCACCTCCGCGATCTTCGTCGCCTCGGCGACCGCGGGGGCCAGGAAGTCCTGGATCTCCACCTGCAGGGTCTCCTCGGGCGGGGCCGTGGACGCGGGCGGCGCACCCAGGTAGATCGCGGCCTTCGTCGCCGCGGCGCTCGCCTCCACGACCGAGTCGACGATGTCCTTCGGCCCGACCGCGCCGCCGGCGGCGAAGACGCCGGGCACGCTCGTGAGCGTCACGTCGAGCTTTGGGTCCGGCGAGGCGAAGAAGCCGTACGGATCGAGCTCCACGTCGAGGAAGCGGCGCGGATCATCGCCGGGCCGCAGCCCGACCGAGAGGACGACGAGG
>JBBSAS010000328.1:0-2540 GCA_038252055.1 Candidatus Limnocylindrales bacterium | reverse complement strand
GTCGACGATCGTCGTCCCGAAGCGTTCGGCCTGGGCCCGGAAGCGTTCCATCAGCTCGGGCCCCTGGATCCCGTCGGGGAAGCCCGGGTAGTTCTCGACGTCGGTGGTGATCGTCAGCTGGCCGCCGGGCTGGTGGCCGGCGATGACGATGGGGGCCAGGTTGGCCCGTGCCGCGTAGATCGCGGCGGTCAGCCCGGCCGGGCCCGAGCCGAGGATGAGGACGTTCGTCTCGCGGGGACCGTCAGCCGCGACGGCGACGGGTGCCGATGCGAGGGGCTCGGCGTGGCCCCCGGCGCCGAAGTCGATCGTGAAGCCGCCGAACGGCGAGGCTGAAGGAGCGGTCGATTCGGGCATCGGTCAGGCGGGTCTCGTGCGAAGGGGGCCGCGGGCACGCGCGGCGCGGAATGATATCGTAGCATGGTGAAGGATACCCCCGGGGGGTATCGCAGAGTGCCGCCGGCCGGGGGCTCGCTCATGGCGGATGCCGGCAGGGCGGCTCAGATCGCGTGCACGAGCTCGATCAGGCGAGCCGCTAGGGCGTCCACGCCCGGCAGCTCGATGTTCTGGACACCGACGACCACGTGCTGGGCCCCGGCCCCGGCGAGGGCGGCGAAGCGCTCGGCGACGGCTCCGGGCGTCTCGGTTCCCTGGGCTCCGTCGGCCGAGAGGCGGCAGTTCTGGAGGGTGGAACGCTCGATCTCCTCGTAGGGGCGCCCGACCACCTCGCAGTGCTCGCGGAGGACCGCGTATTTGCCCCGGATCATGTCGGGGCCACCGAAGACGTTCGTCGCGTCGGCGTACTGGGCTACGAGGCGAAGCGTCTTCTTCTCGCCGCCGCCGCCGATCATGATCGGGACGCGCGGCCGGCTCAGCGCCTGGGGCGAGTTCAGGAGCCGGCCGGCGTGGTAGTGGCTCCCCTCGAACGGCTCCTCGGTCCCGCGCCCGCCGGTCCACATCGCATGGGCGAACCGGAGCGTCTCCTCGAGCATCTCGAATCGCGTTCCGAGGGGCGGCATCGGGAAGCCGAGGCCGTCGCTCTCCTCCTGGTTCCAGGCTGCCCCGATGCCGAGCCAGGCGCGGCCGCCCGAGAGGACGTCGAGGGTCGTGGCCGCCTTCACCCAGAGGCCGGGGAGGCGGTAGTGGACGCCGCCGACCATGAGCCCGAGGCGCGCCCGCTTCGTGTGGGCGGCGAGGAACCCGAGGGTGGTCCAGCCCTCCAGCATGGGGTCCTCGGCGGGGCCGAGGCCGCGGATCTGGTAGAAGTGGTCCATCACCCAGAGGGAGTCGACGCCGGCCTCGTCGGCGGAGCGGGCGATCCGGGCCAGGGTCGGGGCGATGGCGGGCGTGCCGCCCGGGTAGTCGAAGCGGTTGAGCTGGAGGCCGATCTTCACGTGCGAGCTCCTGGGGTGCCGGGGGCGGGCGGCCAGCGTACAGCGCCTGCGCCCGGAAGGCCTCGGGCATGATCAGGTCAGCGGAAGAGGTCGGCCTCGGCTGGCATGAGGACGTCGTGGCGAACGCTCCCGTCTCCGGGCGGCGGCGAGGCACCACGAACGAGAGCGACCGGGCGGCGGGCGGCCTTGCCGAGGACCAGCTCGGCCGCCGAGGCGATCTCGTCAGCAACCGCGCGGATCGTGGCGGCCATCGGCCGGCCGTCGGCATCGGCCGTGCCCCGAAGATCCTCGAGCGGGCGGAAGCCGGCGACACCGATCGCGAGGTCGGTGATCCCGAATCGCCACGGCCGGCCGAGGCTGTCGGAGACGACGACACCGGGGGCGACCGCGAACCGCTCGGCAAGCGCGTCGCGGATCCGGCGGGCGGAGGCGTCGGGGTCGTCGGGGAGGAGGAGGACGCGCGATCCGCTGTCCGGCCCGACGTTGCTCGCGTCCACCCCCGCGTTGGCCAGGACGAAGCCGTGGTGGGTCTCGGCGATGATCACCCCGTTCGCCATCCGCACGACCCGGACGGCCTGGCGGAGGACCACCTCGACCTGGCGCGGGTCGCGATCCCAGCGGGCGGCGAACGCGAGGGCCTCCGGCCGGGGATCGACGGCTCGCAGGTCCACCGAGGCGCCCTCGGCCTTCGAGACGACCTTCTGGGTCACGACGACGACGTCGTCGGGCAGGAGTGGCAGGGCGCCCGGCGTGGCGACGAGGGCATCGCCGACGAGGATGCCCAGGTCGTTGCCGAGGCGCACCTCGGGGAGAGCCGCGAGAGCGAAGACGAGGAGCGCGTCGGCCGGCTGCGTCGGCTCGACCGGCTTCCCGGGTAGCGGCGGGCCGCTCACGGCGTCTCCGTCGTCAGCGCGCCGAGCCCGGCCGCCTCGGCGGCGAGGAGATCATCGGGCGTGTCGAGGTCAAGGTCGAGCGGCCCCGCGACCTCGACGTACGCGGCGCCGCGGTGGCGCGCCCAGTCGGCGTGTGCGAGGCGCGACCCGTCACCAAAGCGATACGGGATCGCGCCGGGCGGCGCGACGAGCAGGGTGTTCGTCCCGACGCCCATCCGGTCCGGCACCAGCGCGACAACCGCGGTCGGCGTGCGGG
>JBBSAS010000327.1:0-2548 GCA_038252055.1 Candidatus Limnocylindrales bacterium | reverse complement strand
GCCGTGCTCCGCGTCGTCCAGAGCCACGCCCGTGTCACCCACCTTACAGGAGCTCCACAGTCGCCAATGGACCACGGTTCTCGCCCGACCGGCGGGAACCGTGGTCGTCTGGGCCTGCAAGGCGCCGCCCAACGGCAATTCGGCCCCCAAAACCCGACCCGGGGCGCCCGGAATCCTGAACCGTGGTCCGTTGGACCCCCCGGGGAGCCAAGCGAACGCGCCAGGCCGGCGGCCCCCCTACCCCTCGCCGCGGAACTCGCGCCAGGCCGCGTCCACGAGCGACCGATCCGTGAGCAGGTCGAGGGCCGTCTGGGCGACGAGCGTCGCCGCGAGGAGCGTCGTCTCGTCGGCACGCGGCGTGGCCGCCGCGTCGCGCGATTCGATCGAGTGCCAAGGGACCCCGTGGTCGCAGATCGCCAGGGTCGGGTGGATCGTCGGCAAGACGTAGGAGACGTTGCCCATGTCCGAGCTGCCGATGTGCTCGGGGTCGATCCCCTCGTCCGCTCGCCCGGCCGCCTCGAGGTTCGCTCCCCAGAGCGCGCCGAGAACCGCGCTGTCCTTCATCGTCGTCGAGCCGCCCGAGAAGGCCAGCTCACCCTCCACGTCGGCCATCATCGCCGCGCCCTCCACGAGGGCGCGCATCCGCTCCCGCATCGACTCGAAGTAGGGCTGGTCGGTGCTCCGGATCATGAACCGGGCCGTCGCCCGGTCCGGGATGATGTTGGCGGCGGTTCCGCCTTCGAGGATGATCCCGTGGACCCGGGCGTGCGGGGGGAGCTGCTGGCGCCAGAGCCCGATCGCCGAGAAGAGGAGAACGATCGCGTCGACGGCGTTCTTGCCTTCCCAGGGCTCCCCGGCGGCGTGGGCGGCCTTCCCCGTGAAGGTGATGTCCACGTCCTCGCTGGCGAGGAGCATGCAGCCGACCATGTCGCGGTCGCCGGGGTGAAAGAGGAGCGCCGCGTCGAGCCCCTCCAGGAGCCCGTCGTCGAGCATGAACTGCTTGCCGCTGCCCCGCTCCTCCGCGGGCGTGCCGAGGAAGACGATCTCGCCGGCGAACGCGTCGCGGAGCGCCGCCAGAGCGATCGCCGCGCCGACGCCCGAGGCGGCCATCGTGTTGTGGCCGCAGCCGTGGCCGAGGCCCGGCAGCGCGTCGTACTCGGCGAGGACGCCGATCCGCGGCCCATCGGCGCCCTTCCCCCCGACGAGCCGGCCGCGGACGGCGGTCGCGAGGCTGCCAGCCGGGTGCTCGACCGCGTAGCCGTGCCGGGCGATCGCCTCGGCGCACCAGGTGGCTGCCTTGAACTCCTCGAAGGCCGGCTCCGGGTTCGCGTGGACCCGGGCGGACAGCTCCAGGATCTCCGTTCGGGCGGCCTCGACGGCGGCGGCGGCGCGGGCCTTGAGCTCGGGCGTGGCGGGCATGACGAACCTCCGGGTGACGGCCATCGCTCAGCGCTCGAAGGTGAGCGTGAGCTCGGCGAAGGCGACGAGGACGACGATGAAGAGGGCGATCGGCAGCGAGAAGACGTCGAGGACGCGGAGCTCGACGAAGAGGCCCACGACGAGCCCGACCCAGGCGCCCCGGCGGGCGGCGCGCAGCCAGTCGCCGCGGAAGGCGATCCGCCGGTTGCGGGCAAAGATGCCGAGCCAGAAGAGGGGCGTGGCCGTGAGCCCCACCGCGGTCCCCATCGAGACGGCACCGAGGATCCCGGCAATCGGGTCCTCGCGCGGGTCGCGGTTCAGGACGACGAGGGCGACGACGGCCCAGGCGACGAGGGCCGCGCCGAGGATCCCGAGGTTGGCGAGCCGGTCGCGCGTCTCCACCCGGCGAGGATAGCCCCGCGGCGCCGGCCCCGTGGGTGCGGTCGCGGCCCGCGCCGGGGCCGGATCACCGCTCCAGCGTCGCCAGGGCCGTCTCGAGATCCCCGAGACGGTCGATCACGAGGTCGGGCGTCACGGCCACGTCCGGGTCGCTGTCGGGGAGCGGCGAATCCCCGGGTCGCGTCCGCAGGTAGGCGGCCCGCCATCCGGCCGCGGTGGCTCCGACGACGTCCGCCGCCCAGTCGTCGCCGACGTGGAGGATCGACGCTGGAGCGAAGCGCGGCCCCCCAGCGAGCCCGGCCCCGTCGGCCAGGGCTGCCTCCGCAGCCCGGAAGATCGCGGGATGCGGCTTGATGCAGCCAACCCGCTCGGAGACGACGACCGCGGCGAGGCTCGGCAGCCAGCCCGCGGCCTCGGCGTAGCGGTCGATCGTGATCGCCAGCGGCCAGTTCGAGAGGATGGCCAGCCGGTACCGGGTCGCGAGGCGCTCCAGCAGCGTGCCGACGGCCGGGTCGGGCGGGGTCGCCGCGACGAAGGACCGGCTGTAGACGTCAAGGGCGAGCGTGATCTCCGCGGGGTCGGACCATCCGGCGGCCGCGGCATCGTCCCAGGGCTCCGCCGGCGGCGGCGGCGCCATGCCGCGGACGCGGGCCAGGACGCGACGAAGCCGGATCGCGAGGTCCACCTCGCGGAAGCGCGGGACGTCCTCGAGGAACTGCCGCGCCCGCTC
>JBBSAS010000326.1:0-2553 GCA_038252055.1 Candidatus Limnocylindrales bacterium | reverse complement strand
TCTCGTCGCGCTCGACGAGGAACATCGAGAGGCCCCGGGCGTCGGACGATCCCTCCTCGCTCCGGGCGAGGACGAGCGAGACGTCGGCGAGGCCGTTCGTGATGAAGCGCTTGACCCCGCTGAGGTGCCACTGCCCCGTGGTCTCGTCCAGGGTGGCCCGGGTCGCCACGGCGCCGAGGTCGGAGCCGGCGTCGGCCTCGGTGAGGACCATCGCCCCGGAGACCTCGCCACGGGCGAAGCGGGGCAGGACGCGGGCCTTCGTCTCCGGGTCGCCGTACTCCTCGATCGACGAGGCAATCTCCTGGAGGCCGTAGACGGTCATGAGGCCGCTCTCGGCCCGGGCGACGACCTCCACGAGCATCTGGTAGATCGACTCGGGCAGGTTCAGGCCGCCGTACGCACGCGGCAGCATCGCCCCGAAGAGCTCCGCCTGGCGGAGGGCGTCGATCGCGTCGCGGGTGGCGGCGGCGTAGACGACCTCGCCGTCCTCGAAGTGGGCGCCCTCCTCGTCGGCTTCGGCGGCCCGGGGGGCGATCCGCTCGCCGCAGACCTGCCCGAGGACGTCGAGAACGATCCGGTAGTTATCCTTCGCGTCGGCGTACGTGCGGGGGGCGGTCGGGTACGCATCCGCCTCCGCGTAGCCCTTCTCCTTGAGCTCGAGGACCTCGCGGAGGTCGAGCTGCTCGAGGCGGAACTGGAGGTCCGGGTTGTCGAGGAAGAAGTTCTCGCTCATTCGACTGCTCCCTCGAGGACGGAGGTCGGCTGGGGCGGCTCTGCGCCCGCGGGCGGGGCTGCTCCCTGGGGCGGGGTCGCGCCCTCGGGCATGGAGCGCTCGCGCACGGCCTTGATGATCATCGGCAGGACCTCGCCGACGTCGCCGACGATCCGGTAGTGGGCGATCTGGAACATCGGCGCGTCGGGGTCGGTGTTGATCGCGATGATCTTCGACGACTCAGCCATCCCGGCCCGGTGCTGGATCGCGCCCGAGATCCCCGCCGCGACGTAGAGACGAGGGCGGACGGTGGTACCGGTCTGGCCCACCTGGTGGTCGCGCTCGATGAGCCCCGCGTCCACGGCCGCGCGCGACGCGCCGACCTCACCGCCGAGGAGGTTGGCCAGGTCGCGGAGCAGCGCGAACTCCTCGGCCCCGGAGACGCCGGCGCCCCCGGCAACGATCACGGAGGCGTCCTTCAGCTTCACGGTGGAGTGACGGACCCGTCGGCTGAGCACCTCGAGGGCGAGGTCGCCCGGCTCGAACGCCGGCGTCACCGCCTCGACGACTCCGGTTCGGGCGGGGTCTGCGGCCGGCATCCGCATGACCCCTTCGCGGACGGTGGCCATCTGGGGTCGCGTGTGCGGGTTGACGATCGTGGCGACGAGGTTCCCGCCGAAGGCCGGACGGATCTGGAAGAGGAGATCCCGGTAGGTCGTGTCGTCGCGCTTCACGTAGTAGTCGCCGACCTGGAGGTCGGTGCAGTCGGCGGTCAGGCCGCAACGGAGCGCGCTGGCGACACGCGGGGCGAGATCCCGGCCGTTCGGCGTCCCGCCGACCAGGAAGATCTCCGGCGTGCGGCTCCGCGCCTCGGTGATCGCCACCCGGGCGTACGGGAGCGTCCGGTAGTGCTCCAGCTCGGAATCGTCGGCGAGGAGGACGCGGTCGGCGCCGTGGGCGATGACCTCCGAAGCGAGCGCCGCGACCCCGTGGCCGCAGAGGAGGCCCACCACCTCGTGGCCGAGCCGGTCGGCGAGCTCGCGGGCCCGCCCGGTCAGCTCGAGGCTGACGTCGGCGATCCGGCCGTCGGCCTGCTCGATGAAGACCCAGATGCTCTTCTGGCCGGTTGTCTGGTCGGTTGCCTGCTCGGTCATGGCCGCTACCCGACGATGTACTCGTGGACCAGCTCCGCCACCATGGCCCGGATCGCCTCGGGGGTGGGCGGGACCGTCTTGCTCTCGGTGCTCTCGAGGACCACGAAGTTGACCTTGTGGACCTGCGTCGGCGAGCCGGCCAGGCCGATGCTCGCCGCGGTCGCGCCGATGTCGTCGGCCGACCAGACCGGGATCTCGAGCCCCCGGGCGGCGAGGTGGGCCGCGAGCGCCTCGTCGCTCTCGAACTCGGGCCACTGCGTGCGGAGCGCGGGGATCTCGGCGGCGGTTGCGGCAAGCTTCGTCGCCATCTGGCGCCGGGCCGAGGGGGGACGGGGGGTGTTCGCCGAGCCCACGACCGTCAGGAGGCACGGCATCGCGCAGCGGACGATCTCCGAGCCACCTCTGAGCGCCCGCTCGGCGGTGATCCGACCGTCGGCGATCTCGAGGATCGATTCGGCGTACGTGACCTGGGGGATCCCGAGCTTCTCGGCCGTCTGGGGTCCGACCTGGGCGGTGTCGCCGTCGATCGCCTGGCGCCCGGCGAGGACGAGGTCGTAGCGGCCAATCTTCTCGATCGCCTTCTGGAGGGCGAACGAGGTGGCCAGCGTGTCGGCCCCGGCGAACCGGCGGTCGGTCAGGAGGATGACCCGGTCCGCGCCCCGCCAGAGCGACTCCCGGAGGATCGCG
>JBBSAS010000325.1:0-2556 GCA_038252055.1 Candidatus Limnocylindrales bacterium | reverse complement strand
G
Organism: Candidatus Limnocylindrales bacterium; assembly: GCA_038252055.1. Lineage (GTDB taxonomy): Bacteria > Chloroflexota > Limnocylindria > Limnocylindrales > CSP1-4 > CTSoil-043. Next base: position 2,555 of record JBBSAS010000325.1, on the reverse strand, counting down.
GCCGTGCCGCCGATCGCCGCGGCGGCCTTGCCCGGGCTCTCTCGGACCCTGGCCTTCACGTCGAAGGTCGCCCGTGTCGAGGCCCGCAGGCCGACGACCTCCGCTCCGAGCGCCGCGCGCGCGGCCGCGACCTCGTCGAGGGCGTCGGCGGTAGCGGGATCCGCGGGCCGGGCTGCATCCGCGGGCCGAGCCGCCTCGGCCGGCGGGGCCATGGTCGGCAGATCCGTCATGCCGCATCCTCCTTGCTACCGGGAAGGTGAGACTTGACGAAACCGATCGTCTCCTCCGCGGCGGCCTTCGAGGCAGCCGGCCAGAACCGTCGCTTGAGCTCCTCCCAGTCGTAGCCGCGGAGGGCGAGGGCAGCGAGCGCCGGCCAGACGATGAGGGTGACGGAGATGCCGAGGGCCACGCCGACCTGGAGGCTGAACGAGATCGCGGTGAACGCACCGACGAGGAACCCGGCAATCGCGCCGGCGACCAGCCCGGTCACGGCGGAGGCGCCACCACCCTGCCAGGCCCCGACGCCGAGGCCGATGAGGCCGAGCACGACCGCCCCGACGATCATCCCCACAACGAGGGGACGAACGCCCGGATCGACGGCCAGGGAGAGCGACTCGCCGATCGACGCGTAGACGGCGTTCGGCCACGCGAGGCCGAGGACGGTGCCGACGATCACCCCGACGACGACCGCGGCCAGGAGCGTGCCGGCGAGGTACGACCGCGAAACGCGCAGTGCGCCCAGCAGGAGGACGACGGCGGTCGCCACGGAGAAGAGCGCCCCGTGGACGATCCCCCAGCCCATCGAGCCGAAGATCCACTCGCCGAGGAAGAGCGCCGAGCCGACCGGCACGAGCATCGCGACGTAGATGAGGAGCGCGATCGCGATGCCGACCTCGATCGCGACCTGCTTGACGTCGGTCACGATCGCCGCCAGCTCCGCCTTGGCGAGGGAAACGTGCGCGGTCACGAGCCGGCGTGCCGCACCGACCGTCCGCGCGACCTGCTCCCGCAGCCCGGCGGGCTTCGGCGGCTTCGGCGGGTTCGGGGGCGGGGCGGGCTCGGCGCCCGGCCGCGGCTGGGGTGGCGTCGCCTCCAGTGGAGTCGCCGCCGCGACCGGCGGCACGGCCGGAACCGGATCGCGGGACGTGTCCGCGTCGATCGGTTCCGCAGGCGCGTTCGATGCCGACGGCTCGACGGGCGCGGGGGAGACGGGCGCGGGGGATTCGCTGGGGTCGACCGGGAGGGACGCGCCGGTGGGCGGGTTCTCGCTCAGGATGGGCTCCTTCGCTGGTGGTCGGTCGATGATACCGCCGCGGCGAGTACCGGCGCCATCCCCGGAGCGGGCTGCGGGGTGACGGCGCCGTTACGACCCGATGCGCGGCCGACGGCCGGGCCAATGCCGGTGGTGTGACGCCTGCGGTTGGGCCGGAATGTCAGCTGATCGTCAGGACCGGCTGGGCGCGGGCCGCTCGGACGCTCATCCGAGCCGCCACCGTCTGGGCGAGGGTCGTCATCGCCCGGGCCGCGGCGCCCGGCTCGCGCTGGGCCACGGCGGGGATGCCCGCGTCGCCGCCCTGGCGGACCGAGATGTCGAGGGGGATGCCACCGAGGAACTCGATGTCGTGCTCCAACGCGAAGCGCTCGGCGCCACCCCGGCCGAAGATCTCGGTCGCCTCGCCACAGTGCGGGCAGACGAAGGCGCTCATGTTCTCGACGACCCCGATCACCGGGACGCTCATCCGCTCGAACATCGCGAGCGCCTTCTCGACGTCGGAGATCGCGACCTGCTGCGGCGTCGTCACGAGGACGGAGCCCGAGATCGGGACCGCCTGGGCGAGGGTGAGCTGGGCGTCCGAGGTTCCCGGCGGCAGGTCCACGACGAGGTAGTCGAGCTCGCCCCAGGCGACGTCGCGGAGGAACTGCTGGATCGCCCCCCCGATCAGCGGCCCGCGCCAGACGATCGGCTGCCCCGGGGCGACGAAGAAGGCGATCGAGATCACCTTCACCCCGTGGCGCTCGAGGGGGAGGATCTTGTTGTCGGCGTTCGCGGTTGGGGCACCGTCGATCCCCATCATGAGGGGGATGTTCGGGCCCGTGATGTCGGCGTCGAGGAGCCCCACCGACGCGCCGCTCTGGGCCAGGGCCACCGCGAGGTTCGTGCTGACCGTGCTTTTCCCCACCCCGCCCTTGCCCGAGGCGACGGCGATGATGTTCTTCACCCCGGCCAGGATCTCCGGGCCCGCCGACGGGGCCGCGCGGCGGACCATCGCTCCCCAGGTGACCTCGACCTCGGTTACGCCGATCCCGGCAAGGGCCGCCCGTGCCGTGCGCTCGATCTCGTCCTTGAGCGGGCAGGCCGGCGTCGTCAGCTCGATCGTGAAGGTGAGCTTCGAGCCGTCGATCGCGATGTTCTTGACCATGTTGAGGGTCACGATGTCGCGGCCCAGCTCGGGCTCCTGGACAGTGCGGAGGGCGTCGAGGACGGCGCCCTCGGTGAGCGTGCTCATGCGCGGCTGAATCCTTCCGGCGACTGGAAACGGGACGCTGACGAAGGC
>JBBSAS010000324.1:0-2557 GCA_038252055.1 Candidatus Limnocylindrales bacterium | reverse complement strand
GCGGTGATCGCGGGCGCCGCGATCCTCCTCGGCCGCCGGTCCCGGGCTCGGCGCCGTGCCGAGGACGATGCCGCGCTCCTCGCCGCGGAGATGCTCGCCCTCGAGCGGCTCGCCTGGCTCACCGGCGGCACCGAGACGCCTCCGGAAGGGGAGGGCCACGTCCCGGCGCGCTCCGCGTCGCTGACGGCCGCGGTTCCGGCCGCCGTGATCCGTCCGGTGCCCGACGACCTCGCCGTCTCCCCGCGGCGCCGGCTCTGGCGCGATGCGTCCGTGGTCCTGCTCGTGGCGACGGTCGCCGTGCTCGTCGTCTCCGTCGTCGTCGCGCCGGGGGGCCTTTCCGACTTCGGGCTCGTGGCGCAGGCGACGCCGGTCGCGACGCCCGAGCCGACCGCCACGCCAACGCCCGTCGCGACGCCCCCCGCGAGCCCGAGCCCGACGCCCACCCCGAGCCCGACGCCATCGCCGACTCCGACCCCGAGCCCGAGCCCGACGCCGTCCCCCACCCCGACCCCGAAGGCCACGGCGAAACCGACGCCCAGGCCCACGGCACGCCCGACACCGCGCCCGACACCGCGCCCGACCCTCCGGCCGACCCCGCGCCCGACACCGACGCCGAAGCCGACGCCCACACCCACGCACCCGCCGATCGTCACGCCGCCGCCGCCGCCGACCCCTGAGCCGCCCGCGGCCACGCCGTAACCTGGACCGTCGCCGCGCCGCGCATGGCGCGATCAGGCGCTGCTGCCGTGGGGCGCCCGGACAGGGCGCGGCTGCGGGATCCTGACCCCAGGAACGGGCACGCACCGCCGCCGACCCGGCCACGGTCGCCCGCCCGCATGCTCCGGACCCGGCCCTGTCGTTGCTCCGGACCGGCCCAAGGCCCTTTGCTATACTCGCGCCGCGTCGGAGGGACCCCCGAAACGCATGTCCGGCCGGACGTTCGCCCATTTCGCGCTCTTCTCGGAGATCGGCCTCGTCCTGCTGGTGACCGTCCTGTTCGGCGTCCTCGCCGGCTACTGGGTCGATCAACAGCTCGGGACGCTGCCGATCTTCGTTCTCGTCGGGCTCTTCGTCGGGCTCGGCGCCGGAGCGCGGGTGGTCTATCGGCTGATCAGCCGTTTCCTCGCCGACGCCGAAGCGTGACAACCGGGAGCGCGCCCACGGTGCCGGCACCCGGGCGCATGGAGTGATCGTGACGGACGAGCAGGAGCACGAAACCGTCCCGTCGGGCGCGACATCCGCGCGGCCGGCGTGGCGGCGCGTCCACCCGATCGCCTACCTCGTCCTCCTCGTGATCGTCGTGGACGTCCTTGCCTTCATCGTCGCCCCGCCGTTCCCCAAGGGCGGCTCGACCGACGACGCCTGCGCGTTCCCCGTCTGCTTCATCAACGGGAACCTGGAGTTCCCCCCACCTCACGTGGTCTGGGACCTCGACCCGTCCAACCCGATGCCCAGCGGCTCCCTCGTGATCGCCTTCCATCCGAGTATCACCTCGACACTCCTGACGATGTGGATCATCGAGATCGCCCTCCTCCTTGTGGGCTTCCTTGCAACCCGGCGGCCACGGCCGGTCCCGGGCCGCCTCCAGAACTTCGTGGAATGGGCCTGGGAGACGATCGACGACTTCGCCCGCGCGACCGGTGGTCCGGAGGCTGCCCGCCACGTCCCGATCTTCGGCGCGTTCTTCATCCTCATCCTCTTCTGCAACTGGAGCGGCCTCGTGCCGCCCGTTGGGAAGGTCGAGGAGCTTCGTGCGCCGACGAGCGACGTGAACGTGACGATCGGCCTCGCCCTGGTCGCCTTCGCCTATTTCGAGTACCAGGGTCTGCGCGGCCTCGGGCTCGGCTACTTCGGGAAGTTCTTCCCGGTCCGGGAGTTCCGGAACGGGATCGGGGCGGGCTTCATCGCGATGTTCGTCGGCCTCATCGAGCTGATGCTCGAGTTCGTCAAGCCGGTCACCCTGAGCATGCGGTTGTTCGGGAACATCTACGGCGGCGAGGTGGCCCTCGGCGTCGTGACGGCCCTCACGGTCGCGATCGTGCCGGTCATGATCCTCGGGCTCGAGGCGATGCTCAACTTCGTCCAGGCCCTCATCTTCAGCACGCTGACCCTCATGTTCGCGATCATCGCCCTGGAGTCCCACGAAGAGGAAGAGGCAATCCACGATGCGGCGGCCCCCGGCGACGAGCCGGCGGGGCACGATCAGCTCATCGCCGCACCGGCGCACTGACGGCGCGGTTCAACTCACGGCCCAACTGACCCGGGACCACCCGGGCCGAACGGAGGAACAGGTCACCATGGAGCACCTCGGCGCTGGCCTCGCGGCCCTCGGCGTTCTTGGCCCCGGCATCGGCATCGGCATCCTGGCCGGCATGTCGAGCGCCGCCATCAGCCGCAACCCCGACGCGGCCTCGCAGATCCGCGGCCTCGCGATCATCCTCGCGGCCTTCGCCGAAGGCCTCGGCGTCCTCGCGATCGTCGTGGGCCTCCTCGCGATCTTCATCAAGTAGCCAGCGAACCCACCGGAGCCCGGAGTGCACCTCTACGCTGCCGTCAG
>JBBSAS010000323.1:0-2560 GCA_038252055.1 Candidatus Limnocylindrales bacterium | reverse complement strand
GGCTCCGACCGATCTCGCCGCCTACGCTGCCGCCGCGGCACGCGCCGCGATGACCGCGCCGACGAGGAGCATGGCGTCGGAACTCGACCGGCTCGGATGTGATGAGCATGTCCAGGAAGCGCGGCTTCGGCTGTCCGACGAGCAGGCGCTCGACCCCGTCCCAGATGCCGTCCCGCTCGGGACCTGTGTGCATCTTCCTGAACGTTGCCCGCTCTCGTGCTCGCCGATTCCGAGGTAGCGACCCGGCTCGTCGCGAGCGCCAAGTTCCCGCCGGTCAGGGCGGACGAGGACCAGGAGCTCTGCGACTCGTGTGACTGGTCGAACAGCGTCTGCGAGCGGTTCCTGGGCTTCGTCTCGCGCCGCCTGCTCGATGAGGTTGATGAACATCGCCTGCCTCCTGCTTCGCCGAGGTCGTCATCCGGCGCGTGGAACCGACGCATTCGCAGTCGCGGCCCTATCCGCCATGTGGCCCGCTCCTGCGTGAGCCAGCAGTCGAGAACCGGGAGGTAGAGCTCCTCTACCTTCTGGAAGTGGAGCTTCAGGATCGCGTGCAGCCCGTAGAGGACGCGGCGAAGCGCCATCGCCTGGTCGAGCGTGAGCGTCGAGCCGTGGAGCTGGCCTCGCAGCCAGTCGAGCTCGTCGGCGCCCCGGGCGATGGCGACGTGGTCGAGGCCCATGGCCTGCGTCGCCCCGGGCGCGCCCATGGCTTCTTCGATGACCGGATAGAGGACGCGTTCCTCGGCCCCGGCGTGCGGGATCACCCGCTGGACCAGGAACCCGTGCGCCTCGTCGAGCAGTCCGCAGACTTGCTCGATCATCGCGAGGCCAACGAGGTCCGCGGTCGACCGGAGCATCTCGATGTTCGGCAACAGCTCCCGGTGCTCGTCGCGGAGCGGCCGAGTCAGCGCAGATGCAATGGTCATCCGGGGCCCTCGGTGCGTCGCGTTCACGCCTCACGACGGACGGTCCGTCGTGCGCGCGGCTCCGATTGTCGCGAGCAGGCGATGCTCCAAGAGAGGAACCAGTTCCAGGTTGCCGCAGCGCGCGCCGGGCGTGTCACCCACGCCGGCGAACCATCCGTTCCGCTGCTGGCCGAGAGCCTCCCGTGCCCGCGGTGGGCGTGCCGTTCTCCGTTTACTCGGCCGCGCGGCGCTCTACGCCTTGAGGAAACGGTCGAACCAGGCGATCACGCGCTCGTTCCGGTCGATCCGACGATCGGGACGCCCGGTGATCGCGTACGTGTGCCAGGACTCCGGGTAGAGGACGTATTCGACCTCCCGCCCGAGGTGGCGCAGGGCGACGAAGAGTTGCTCGTTGTCGGCAGCGGGGCAGCGGACATCGGCCTCGCCCTGGAGCATGAGGAGCGGCGTCCGAATCCGGGTGACGTTCCGGAGGGGTGACTGCCGCCACAGCTTCGCCACGCCCTCCGCGCTGAAGAGATCGCCGAGGAGGGCCATCCGGTCGTATTCGGGCCCCGAGTCGGAGTTGGCCCAGTCGTTGACCTGGTTCGTCACCCCGTTCTCGGAGACCGCTGCCGCGAAGCGATCCGGTACGGTTCCCACGAGCCAGTTGACCATGAAGCCGCCGTACGAGAGCCCGAGGATGCCGAGGCGTGCCGGGTCGGCGAGGCCCAGGTCGACGACGTGGTCCACGGCGGCCAGGACGTCCGCGGCGTCCACGCCGCCCCAGTCGCCGAGCTGCGGGGTGATCCAGGCCCTCCCATAGCCGGCCGAGCCGCGGACGTTCGGGAGGATCACCCGGTAGCCGTGGGCGGCGAGGAGGACGTTCTCGATCGACGGCGCCGGTGACCAGGCCCCCAGGGGGCCGCCGTGGACGTTGACGATCGTGGGGAGGGGCCGATCGCCCGATCCGGCCGGCGAGGCGATCCAGGTCTCGATCGGGCCAGCGTCGCCGGGCGCCTCGACACGGCGCATCTCCGGCCAGGGGACGCCGCGACGCCAGGCGCCTCCGAGCGTGGTGCGCGGCCGGAGGCGGGCAACGGACCGGGTGGCGCTGTCGGCACTGGCAAGGTTGCCCCGGCCGGGCCGGGCGCGGTCACCGACCGTGAGCAGCTCCATCGGCCGGTCGTCGAGCGTCGCGACGATCGACACCACACCGCCACCGACCCCGAGCGTCCACGCCGCGACGTCGCCGTCCACGAGTCGCCGTGGCTCGCCGGCCGGCCCGCCCGTCGCGCGATCGAATGGGAATCGCCACGGGTGGACCCGGCCCGCGTCGCTCACGAGCGTCACGAGCGCGTCCGGCCCGACCCACCAGGGACCCGGACGCGACGAAGCCATCCAGCCGTTCAGGTCGGTGTCGTTCCAGGCGCCGACGGGCCGGTCGAGCGCCGGCGCCAGCGCGACGGCGTGGGTGGGCGGAGCCGCGGCAGCCGCCGCGCTCCCGTCGAAGGTGGCCACGAAGAGGCCCGGGGCCTCGTCGTCCAGCGGGTCCGCGACGTCCACGCCGATGCAGGCGAGCCACGCGCCGTCCGACGAGAAGGCCGGGCTGCCGGCGTACCCCGCCAGGTGGACGGCCTTGCGCGTCGCCCCGCCCGCGG
>JBBSAS010000322.1:0-2562 GCA_038252055.1 Candidatus Limnocylindrales bacterium | reverse complement strand
CGTCGGGCCTCGCTCCGGGCCGCTACCGGCCCGACGACGCGCTCCTCGCCTTCCTGGAGGGTCTGTGATTATCCCGCGTGCGGCACGCGCCCCGCCCGCGGAGACGCGCCGAGTCGGGATAATCGGGCAGTCGGGATAGTGCCGGTTATCCCGCGCGCGGGATAAGCGCCATGCCTGCGCCACCCGCAACTATGAGCGCGGGGTCGATCTCATCGCGATCCAGCAGATGCTCGGCCACTGGGCGGTCGGGACGACGATGCGATACGTGACGCCGTCGTCGACGTTCGTCGAGGATGCGTATCGGCGAGCTCTGTCCGACACGCTCGCCTCACTCGTGGAGGACCAGCCATGAAGATCACCTGGCGCCTGCGGATGGCGGCAGCCCAGCGCGAGGTCTGGACCGGCGCCCAGCTCAAGCGCCTGCTCGCCGAGCGGGCCGGCCTCGAACTCTCGTCGGCCTCGATCTCGGCACTCCTCACCAAGCAGCCCTCGGCGGTCAGGCTCGAGACGCTCGCCGCGCTGTGCACCGCGCTCAACTGCACGCCGAACGATCTCCTCGAGGTCGACGCGACGCCGGTCAGCGCAGGAGCGCCGAAGACCACGGGGCACCCGGTGGCAAGGAAGGTCGCGGGCGGCCGGGTCGAGCCGCCGTTTTGAGGGGCATCTGCGAGGACTGTGGTGCCGGCCCGACCCTGCACGCCAAGGCTCGCTGCCGGCCCTGTTACTGGCGTGCCCACCGGGAGGCCGTCAAGGAGCGCTGCCCTCGCTGCGGTGAGCTCGGGAACCTCCGCCCGAGCGAGGGTGGGGTCTGCGGATGGTGCGTCCGGCGAGGCCGACCCAGGACGCTGCCCACCCCGCGGGCGTGTCGGCGCTGCGGACGGGTCCGTGAGCATGCTGCCCACGGCCTCTGTGGCAGCTGCTATCAGGCCGATCCGGCGGGCCTCGAGGTCTGGCTCGCTGGCGCGATCGGGCGCCTCGGAGACCGAGCGCCGTGGTGGTTCGCCGACATCGCTCTCGACCTTGGCCGCGGACATCCGAGCCGCGCTGAGGGCCACCTGCGCAGCATTGAGATGCTCTTGGCCGCGGGCGTTGACCAGCCCGGCGCGATCGTCGCGGCCCTCCGGACTCCGGGTCGCTCGCCGGGAGCGACCGCCCGCCTCGCCGCGGAGTTCTTCGAGCGGGCCGGTCTGGGCAGGCACCTCGACGAGGCGACCCGCCTCGCGGCTGGTCGCCGACAGCGCCTGCTGGACCGGATCCCGGATCGGATGCGGCCCGGCGCGGCCGCCTTCGCGGACCATCTCCTCCGGGGTCGTGCGCGCGCGGTCCTCCATGGTGGGCGCGGACTGGCGGACCGCACGATCGAGGTCCGCCTGGGCGATCTCGGCACGCTCGCCCGATACCTCGCCGATCGCGGGATCTCCGACTGGGCCGTCGTGTCCAACTCGACGCTCGAAGCCTTCGTCAATCTCGGTCGGCCGGGATCGCGGCTGCCGACCCTGCGCGCGTTCTTCGCGTTCGCCAAGCGCCGCAAGCTCGTGCTCGGCAACCCGGCGGCCGGCCTGCAGCGGGTCCGTCCTCGGGGCTTCTCGGGTCGGGTCCTGACGCTCGCCGAGCAGCGCGCCCTCCTCCGCCGCTGGACCGGCACCGAGGCGGCGCCGCTCGAGCGGGCGATTGGATTCCTCTGCCTCCTGCACGGCACAAGCTCAGCCGAGCTGCGCCACCTGCGGCTTGACGCGATCGATCTCGAGGCGGGCTCGGTGCGCCTCGGGCATCGCCGTCACCCGCTTCCGCTCGACCCTCTCACGGCCGACGCGATCCGCGCCTGCGTGGCGCAGCGGACGATCCGACCAACGATCAACCCGCATCTCGTGGTCACGAAGGTCACCCGCCTCCACGAAGGCCCGTGCTCCGAGTACTTCCTCGCTCGTACGCTCAAGGCCACGGGCTTCACGCCCCGGGTCGTCCGCCAGACCCGTCTGGCCGACCTCGCCCAGCGCACCGATCCGCGTCTCCTCGCCGCGTCGTTCGGGCTGACCGAGGAGGGTGCCCTCCACTATGTTCGGGACTCGATCGACGCCGAGGAGGTCGTCTTCGCCGCAACCGAGGGGCGTTCGGTCTGACCTCGCATACGTTGGCCGGAACGTGGGCGCTTTCGAGGGGTGGAGGTTGCTGGTGACGGCCACGCTGCGCCGCTCGTAGGCGGCGTCGACGACCCGGTAGAAGGCCTCGGCCGCCTCCTGGCCCGCCGGGAGCATCCCGATGTCGTCGACGACGATGAGATCGGCCCGGCAGATGCGGGCCACGACCCGCCCGGTGGAGCCGTCGACCTTCGAGCGGCCGATCGTCGCGGTGAGCGACTCGAGGCTGAACCAGGCGACCCGGCGCCCGGCCTCGATGGCCGCGCCGGCGAGGCCCTCGAGGAAGTGGGTCTTGCCGGTCCCCGACGGCCCGCACAGGCAGACGTTCTCGGCCCGCCCCAGCCACTCGAGCGTGGCGAGCGAGCGCTGGGTCGGGAGCGGGATGGCGGACTCGGCCTCCCGCCAGCTCTCGAGCGTCTTGCCG
>JBBSAS010000321.1:0-2577 GCA_038252055.1 Candidatus Limnocylindrales bacterium | reverse complement strand
GTCGACGTGCAGGAGACGGCGTCCGACCGGTTCGAGGTCACCGTGGGCGACCTCGTCCTCGAGGCGACGCTCGACGACGCACGGGACCTGCCCGGCGCCAGCATCTCCCCCGGGATCCCGTCGCCCGTGGGGCTCGGGTCCGAGCCGGGCCACGCTTCGGCGCCGGGCTGGGTTCCTGCGTCGTCCCCGTCGCTCGGGCGGGACGCAGGCTCGCCGGCAGCGGCACGACCGAGGCCCGCGACGGGGGAGGGGGCTGCCACGTCGGCCGGCGCCGCCGAGCTTCTCGCGGCCCCGATGCCCGGCGTCATCCTCGAGATCCTCGTGGAGGCCGGGGCGAGCGTTCGCCGGGGCGATCCGATCCTCGTCCTCGAGGCGATGAAGATGCGGAACACGATCCGCGCGCCGCGCGACGCGCGGATCACCGATGTCGCCGTGTCGCCGGGCCAGCCGGTCGGTCCGGGCGACACCCTGGTCCGACTCGGCCCGATCGGATGACGATCGCGGGCGCGATCCGCCGGCCGGCGGCCCGATGAGCGCCGCCACCCTCGACCAGCTCCTCGCGGGGATCACGGGAGTCACCTGGCAGTCGGTCGTGATGATCGCCGTCGCCGGCGTCCTCCTCTACTTCGCGATCGTCCGCGAGTACGAGCCGCTCCTCCTCCTCCCGATCGCTGCCGGGGCGATCCTCGCGAACCTGCCGCTCTCGCCCGTGGTCGGGGAGGGAGGCCTCCTCACGATCCTCTACGAGGCCGGGGTCGCGAACGAGCTCTTCCCCCTCCTGATCTTCATCGGGATCGGCGCCCTCACGGACTTCGGCCCGCTCTTCGAGAACCCCCGGATGATCCTCCTCGGCGCGGCCGGCCAGTTCGGGATCTTCGGCGTTCTCGTCCTTGCGCTCCTCCTCGGCTTCACCCGCGACGAGGCCGCCTCGATCGGGATCATCGGGGCGATCGATGGGCCCACCTCGATCTACGTCAGCGGGATCCTCGCGCCCCACCTCCTCGGGCCGATCACCGTGGCCGCCTACAGCTACATGGCCCTCGTCCCGGTGATCATGCCGCCCGTCATGCGGGCGCTCACGAGCCCGGAGGAGCGCCGGATCCGGATGCCATACGGCGGCCGGACGGTGAGCCGGCGGACGCGGATCCTCTTCCCGATCGGGGTGACGCTCCTCGTCGGGACCCTCGTTCCGTTCGCCACGCCGCTCGTCGGGTCGCTGATGCTCGGGAACCTCATGCGCGAGTCACAGGTCGTCGAGCGGCTCGCCCACACCTCCGCGAACGAGCTGGCGAACATCGTGACGCTCTTCCTCGGCCTCGCGATCGGCTCGACGATGGTGGGGACGACGTTCCTCGCTCCGAGCACGCTCGCGATCCTCGGTCTCGGGATCCTCGCCTTCGGGCTCGACACCGCGGCCGGGCTCGTCTTCGCGAAGGGGCTCAACCGGCTCGCCGGCGGGACGTTCAACCCGCTCATCGGCGCCGCCGGCATCAGCGCCTTCCCGATGGCGGCCCGGGTGGTCCAGCGGGTGGCCCAGGAGGAGGACTTCGAGAACTTCCCGCTCATGCACGCGATGGGGGCCAATGCCGCCGGCCAGGTCGCGAGCGTCGTGGCGGGCGGCGTCGTGCTCGCCCTGATGGCCGCGGCCTGAGCGCGCTCGCGAGCACGCCGCGGGCGCGAGCGCTCCGCACGGGCGACGGCGGGGGCAGTGCCGCGGGGCCCCCGGCCGGCAGGCGCCTAGGAGAGCACCCCGGGCACGTCGGCGTAGCGCCCCCTGGCCCAGGCCCCGTCGAGCATGTCGCCCATGATCCGGATGACGAGGTCGGCGAACGCGGGATCGAGGATGTGCATGTCGACCGCGAGGACCTCGAGGCGCTCGTTCGCACGATCGACGCGGTCCGCGACGACGGCCCGCATCCGGACCGACTTTCGGGACCACTCCGGGCGCTCCGGGTCGGGCTCCCACGTGGGCCCGTCGCCGTTGCCCTCGGACCAGCCCCGCTCGCGGGTCGCGACCGCCGCGGGCTGATCGTAGGCGGACCAGCCGCGCATCGGGATCACGAGGACCGTCGGGCCCGTGGTCCGGTTCAGGCGGTCGATCATCATCCGCGAGAGCTCGTCGACCTCGTCCGGGGTGGGGATGAGGATCGTCACGCTGTCGTTGTGAAGATACGGCTCACCCGTGCCGTGGTACGACGTCCGGCGGCCTGAGCGCGTCTCCTGGAGGTAGCGGCGGGGGATCGTGTCGAGCGGTCCCAGGGCCGCCTGGTCGGCGCCCCCGGGAACGACGACCTGGGGGATCCCCATGTCGCTCGCGGCAGTGAGCCGCGCGCCGTCCCACGACGCGGGCGTCCCGTAGACGCTGCCGAGGAGCGTGTTCATGAGATCGGCGGTCGTGAGGTCGATCAGCGCCCGGATGAGCCCGGAACGGACGAGGTCCTCCATCGTCGTGCCGACCGCGCCGACGGCGTGGAAGACGCTCGTGTCCCAGCCCCGTGCATCCATCGCGGCGGCGCAGCGGGCAACGGTCGGGGTCGTCGAGCCGTACGAGGTGATCGCGCAGAGGGGCCGCGCGTC
>JBBSAS010000320.1:0-2591 GCA_038252055.1 Candidatus Limnocylindrales bacterium | reverse complement strand
GCCGTCGCGCAGGCGGCGTCCGGCCGTGGCGGCCAGGAGGGCGACACCCGCTGGTCGGCGGCTGATGAGCTGCGGCTCCTCGTCGTCCATGGCGGTCTTCACCTCTGCGGCTGGGACCACGCCGAGCCCGACGAGGAGGCCGCGATGCGGACGCTCGAGGGCCGGATCCTGGCGGACCAGGGAGCGCGCTCGTGAAGGTGATCGTGGGCCTCGGGAACCCCGGTGAGCAGTACGCGAAGACGCGCCACAACGTCGGCTGGATGGTCCTCGAGCGGATCGCCGAGCGGGCCGGCTGGGCCGGGCGCGGCCGGACGCGCGATGCGAGCTCGGTGGTCCAGGGCCGCTACCGTGGCCTCGACCTCGCCCTGGCGAAGCCGCTGACCTTCATGAACGACTCGGGAATCGCGGTCCGCAAGGTGATCGCCCGGGAGCGGGCGCCGCTTCACGAGGTCCTCGTGGTGACGGACGACTTCAGCCTTCCGTTCGGCAAGATGCGCTTCCGGGAGGGGGGGAGTCACGGCGGCCACAACGGCCTCCGGTCCATCGTGGACGAGCTCCACACGGAAGCCTTCCCGCGCCTCCGGATCGGGATCGGGGAGCCCGGTCGCGATGCCGTGGACCATGTCCTCTCGGTTTTCCGACCCGAGGAGCGGCAACGCCTCGACGAGCTGCTCGACGCGGCGGCCGACGCGGCCGAGGCCTGGGCCCGCGAGGGGGTCAGCCGGGCGGCGAACCGGTTCAATGCGTTTCAGCTCCGCCCGGCCGATGACGCGCTCACGGCCGCGCCGGGGGAGGTGGACGGACCTCCCGGGCCCGACGGCGTCCGTCGCACGCGGACCGGCTGGCGCCGCAGCCGCCCCGACGGCCACGAGGACTCGTGACCGGCGCTCGGTCCGGTCCCGGGGCCGGGACGGCACGGAGGATCCCCGACCTTTCGGCCCTCCCGCCGCTCCTCGGCGACGCCGCGCCGTTCGCGTCGCTCGTGCGGCAGCTCGGCGGGCCGGGCGGCTCGCGGGGCCGGCACGCGGCGGTGACCGCGGTCCCGCACGGGGCCAAGTCGTTCCTCGTCGCCGCGCTCGCGCAGGGGGCGGAGGAACGGGTCTGCTGGATCGCCCGCGACGCGGAGATCGGCGATCGCGTCGCCGACGAGCTCGTGGCCTGGCTCGGCGACCCGGAGCTCGTCGCCGTGCTCGAGCCCCGGACGGCGCTCGCGTACGAGCGTAGCGAGCTCATCCGCGACGAGTCTGCCGCGCGCGTCGCGACGCTCGCCCGGTGGCGCGCCGGCCGCGCCCGGGTCCTCGTGGCGTCCGTCCAGGCGCTGCTCCAGCCGACGATTGCCACCGACGACCTCCCGGTCGCGCCCCGCCGGCTGCGCCCGGGCGACCGGGTTCGCCAGGACGAGCTCCTGGCCGATCTCCTGCGCCTCGGCTACGAGCCCGTCCTCGAGGTCGCGGGACGGGGCGAGGTCGCCCGGCGCGGTGGCCTCGTCGACGTCTTCCCGGCCGGCGCGGAGCTCCCCGTCCGGATCGAGCTCTTCGGCGACGAGGTGGATGAGCTCCGCGTCTTCGATCCCACGGACCAGCGGACCGTCCGGGTGACCGACGCCGTGGACCTCCTGCCGGCGACCGAGTTCCTCGTCCCCGCGGCAGGCCCCGGGGAGATCCGGCGCCGCCTCGGCGCCCTCGGTGGCCGCCTCCCGGAGCGGCTCGCCGCCGACCTTGCCCGGTTCGAGGGCGCCCGCGACCCGGCGACGCCCCGCCGATCCGGGGTCGGGGACCCGACGGCGACCGACCGGCCCGTCGACGGGGGGTCTGCCCGCGCGCTCGACGTCGGCGACGCGGCGGAGGTCTGGGCCGCCGTGCTCTGTCCCGCGAGCGGTCTCGATCACCTCGCGCCGGCAACCCTCCTCGTCCTTGACGAGCCCGCCGACGTGGCCGCCGCGGCCGAGTTCCTCTGGGAGCAGGCCTCGGAGCGCCACCGCGATCTCGTGGCCGCCCGCGAGATCCCCGACTCCTGGCCAGCGGCATACCTCGAGCCACGGTCCTGGAAGGCGCGTCTCCTCGGCTCCCGGACCCTGGAGCTGACATGGGAATCCGGGCCGGGAGCGGCGATCGGTGGGGCGGCCGCCCTCGACGACCCCTTCGGCTGGCGCGAGCCCGTGCTCCCCCCCGGCCGGAGCGCGAGCCTGGCCCGGGCGATCGAGCGATGGCGGGCCGGGCGACCGGCCTCGGTGCCGCTCGCCGAAGAGGAAGGGGAGAGCGGCCTCCCGGTCGTGCCGCGCGGTGCCGAGCCGGCCGTCGGACGCCGTTCCGCCGCCGGGCTCCGTTCCGCCGCCGGAAGCGCCGCCACCCCGCCGTCCCGGATCGTCGTCGCCTCCGACCAGGCGGCGCGCCTTGCCGAGCTCCTCGGCGACGCCGGGATCCCGGCCGGGGTGACGATGCGCCCCGGGGTGCCGCCGCCGGGCGCCGTCGCCCTCGTCGGCCGGAGCCTCAACGCGGGGTTCGCCGGTGGGCCTGACGGCCTCGTCGTCGTCACCGACCGCGAGCTCTTCGGCGCCGTCCGCGTTCGCCGCCCGAAGGCGCTCCGGCGGG
>JBBSAS010000319.1:0-2591 GCA_038252055.1 Candidatus Limnocylindrales bacterium | reverse complement strand
TGGCGCCCCCTGAACCCCGACGATGCGCTCGCCAGGGCCGCACTCCACGAGGCAGCCCGCGTCGCCGACGGCGGCCTGGAGGTCATGATCGAGGAAAGTGCCCGCCATGACCTGGCCGACCCAACCTGCCCGCCCGCGACGAACACTCTTGCCCTCGTCCTCCCCAACGGGTCGCTTGCTGCTGACATGACGCTGCGCGAACGGTTGGACGGGATCGGCTCGCGCCGCGTCTTCACCTGGGGCGTCACCCATCCCGCCCACCGCGGCCAGGGGATCGGGACGGCCATCCTGCGCTGGGCCGTCGAGCGCAGCGACGAGATCCTCGCCGGCGTCCCCGCCGACCTCCCGCGGACGGTCGAAGGGTTCAGCGAAGAGCGCCACGCCGACGCGGTCGCGCTCTACGAGACAGCCGGCTTCCAGCCCGTCCGCTGGTACGTGGCGATGCGCCGCGACCTGGGCGAACCGATCCCGGCAATGCCCGACCTCGGGGCACTCCGGTTCCAGGCCCTGGATCGGTCGCTCCGCGAGCTCGTCCGCCGGGCCCACAACGAGGCGTTCGCCGATCACTGGGGCTCCGAGCCCGTCACCAGCGAAACATGGGCCCATGATCTCGTCGGTGACCCGGGGTTCCGCCAGGATCTTTCGTTCGTGATCCTCGACGGCGCGGAGATCGCAGGCTACACGCTCAACTACGTGTACGAGCCCGACTGGGCGGCAAGCGGCATCCGAGAGGGAGTGGTCGGCCAGGTCGGAGTCCGCCGGGCGTGGCGGAAGCGCGGACTTGCCACGGCGCTCCTGGTTCGTTCGATGGAGGCCTTCCGTGCCACAGGGATGGAGGCGGCGGCCCTCGACGTGGACGCGGACAACCCGACCGGAGCGTTCGGGGTCTACGAGCGGGTCGGCTTCCGGCCGTTCCGGCGGAGCGTCCGGATGCAGCGCCCGTTCGGCGGTGAGATTGCGGCGACCAGCTGAGGTCGCGCCTCGCCGGCCGGGCACATTGCCGGGGCGTCAGCGCAAGTCCAGCACGAACGCCATGAGCAGCAGTTCCGGCAGGACCCAGTCGCGCTCAGGGACACGCCGGAACCCGAACCGAGAGTAGATCCGCTGGGCGCCTGACATCACGGGCAGCGAGTGGAGAAAGACCGCCCGGCGCCCCTCGGACCGGGCCCGCTCCACGCACGCAGCGACGAGCGCGCCCCCGGCGCCCCGGCCCTGGGCCGCCGGATCGACGGCCAGCATCCGGATCGACGCCTCCCGCTCGCGGAGGTGCTCGGCCCACGGGTTGTCCGGGTCCGGCACGTACGTGACGCAGCCGATCGGCCTCGCGGTCGCTGGATCCAGGGCAGCGAGGACCGTCGCCTCGGTCGCGCGGCGGGCCACGTCGCGGAGGATCGGGACGTAGTCATCGTCGTGCTCGAGGGCGCCGATCGCGTCGTAGGCGGCGGCGACGATCTCGCCGAGGCGCTCGAACTGGCCGGGTTCCGCCAGGCGGATCACCGCGGCGGGCGCGCGGTCACCGAACGGCACACCCGACACGAGTGCGCCCCGGGGAGACGGACGGCCGCCGCGGCGCGTCCCCGCCCTACCGCTGGTTGCCGAAGAGGCGGAGGAGCATGAAGAAGAGGTTGATGAAGTCGAGGTAGAGCTTGAAGGCACCCATGACGGCGCCCTTTTCCATCGAGCCCGCCCAGGCGGCAACATCGCCCCGCTGGATCTTCTGGACGTCGTAGGCGGTGAGCGCGGTGAAGATCACGACGCCGACGGCCGAGATCCCGAACGAGAGCCATTCCCAGCCGATGAACATGTTGACGAGGCTCGCGACGATCAGCCCGACCAGGCCCATGAAGAGGTACGGGGCAAGGCCGCCGAGCTCGCGCTTCGTGACGGACCCGTAGATCGCCGCGGCGCCGAAGACGGCGGCGGCCGAGGAGCCGGCGGCGACCACGCTCCCGAGCTCGTACGTGATGAGCAGGAATCCGACCGTGACGCCCGTCAGGGCGGCGTACACGAAGAAGAGGAGCAGACCGACGGTCGCGGAGATCTTCCGGATCCCCAGTCCGAGGGCGAAGGCGACCCCGAGCTGGACGAGGATCAGCGGGATCGCGAGGCCGGCGTACTGGAGCAGCGTCTCCTCGGGAACCGACGCGATGAGGGCGCCTACGGCCGTCGTGACGACGAGGCCGAGGAACATCCAGAAGAAGGACTGGGTCAGGAACGCCTGCGCGAGCCGGGCGTCGGGGCGGACTCCGAGCTGGCTCGGCGAGGCGAGCTGGCCGGTGGGCTGCTGGGTCATCGTGGGCATCTCCTGGTGAAGTGCGGGGTGCGGCGCCTGCCGCGGCGGTTTATGCCGAACATTCGGCCGAGCGGCGCGCTTGGATCACCCTGGGGCAGACCGATGCTCCGAGGCAGCGCGAACCGCGACCGCCGTCCGCGACTCAGCCTGCTCCGCGGCCCGGGCGAGCACCCAGAGCAGGTCGGCGAGACGGTTCAGGTAGGGCAGGAGACGACTGCCGGGAAGGAGCCCGGCCCGCTCGAGGGTCACGGTGCGGCGCTCGGCACGGCGGAGGATCGTGCGGGCCAGCTCCAGGGCC
>JBBSAS010000318.1:0-2596 GCA_038252055.1 Candidatus Limnocylindrales bacterium | reverse complement strand
TGGGGGCTCGTTCTCGGCGCTCGCCACGTCCTCGATCTCCTCGAGGCTCACCGCCATCTCGGGGTCATCCTGGCCGGCCTCGCGGCGCAGCGGCGCGACGAGCGGGACACTGCCGACCTCCGCGAGATCCTCGCCGCGATGAAGGCGGCACGGCGCGACCCGGCCCGGTTTGTCGATGCCGAGGCGGCCTTCCTTCGGGCGGTCACCGAGACGGCCGGTAACGCCGTCCTGGCCGGGACCGCCTCGACGGTCCGTTCGCTGCTCGGGGTCTGGGTCGCCCGCGTCAACTGGACGTCGGAGATCGTCGGCGCGGCCGCGGGACGGTACGCGACGGTCGTGGACGCGATCGCTGCCGGCGACCCGGAGGCCGCCCGGTCCGCGATGGGCGCGGCCCTCGATCACACGGGCACACAGGTCCGTCTCGTGCTGTCCGCCGAGGGGCGGGCCGGTGCCACGGAGATGGCGCCCGGCGGCTGACCGACCGGTCCAGCGCAGCGTTCCAGGCGCCCGGGGCGTCGCGCGATGCCGCTTGGCATGGAAGCAGAACAGGGAGAAGGTACGATGGGTGGTCGCCTGACTGGACGGAATGCGCTCGTGACCGGCGCCGGCACCGGCATCGGCCGGGCGGTCGCCATCACGCTCGCGGCCGAGGGCGCGCGCGTCGGGCTCCTCGGCCGTCGGGTCGCGCCGCTCGAGGAGACGGCCGGCGTGATCGGGGAGGGGGGCGGGGAGTGCCTCGTCCTCCCGACCGACGTGGCGAAGGAGCCCGAGGTCGAAGCCACTGTGGCTCGCATCGAGGAGGCCTGGGGGCCGCTCCGGATCGTCGTCGGGGTCGCCGGCATCGAGCTCTATGGCCGCGGCGACGACCGCGTGGACCGGCTCTCGCTCGAGATCTGGCAGCAGACGATCGACGCGAACCTGACGGGGATGTTCCTGACGATGAAGCACGGGACCCGCTCGCTCCTGCGCGGCGGCGTCGGCGGCTCGGTGATCATCACGGGGTCGCCGACGGCGATCCGGGGCCACGCCCTCGGCGAGTTCGCCTACTGCTCCTCGAAGGGCGGGACCCACGGAATGGTGCGGATCATGGCGACGGAGTTCGCCCCCGAGGGGATCCGCGTCAACTGCGTGATCCCGGGCTTCATCGACACCCCGATCAACGCCGGGGTCTTCGCGGACCCGGTCGCGCTCGAGGCCGCATCCGGAGGAATCCCGATGCAGCGGGCCGGGCAGCCCGAGGAGGTGGCCGGGATCTACGCCTGGCTTGCCTCCGACGAGGCGTCCTACACGACGGGCTCATTCTTCGTGATCGACGGCGGCCAGATCTCCCACTGCTGAGGCACCCACAGCAGACGCCGGGACCCGGCGTTTCAGCCACGACAGACGGGAAGCTGGACTGCCCCGCGCGGAAGGTGCGGAATCGACCTTGACGGACCGTCCTCGCGCGCCTAGCCTACTGGCGCACCGGTGGACCGGTTGACGAGCGAGCCAGTGCGGGTACGAGGAGGATATGCGCATGGAAACGAGAAGAGCCGGCGCGTTGCGTCTTGGGGGGGCGGTCCTCGCGGCCGCTGCCCTCCTCGCATCGTGCGGCGGCACGTCGGCCACGAACCCCCCGGCCGGAAGCGCAGCACCCGGAACGCCGGCCTCGGGGAGCGCCGCCCCCGCGACGCAGGCGCCGATCGCCGAGAGCGGAACGCTCGAGGTCTGGCTCGGCGGAATCCTGACCACCTCGACCCCCGGCACGCCGTACCGGGAGTGGGTGGACAACATCGTCAAGCGCCTGACGGACGCGCACCCCGGCTGGACCGTCAACCTGACGCTTCTGCCGGCAAACAACGACCAGCTCGCCGCCCAGGTCCAGGCCGCCTTCGCCAGCAAGAAGGTGCCGGACGTGATGATGGTCTACGGCGGCAGCTACACGATCGCCTATGACAGCGGCCTGCTGAACCTCAATCCGCTCATCGACGCGACGCCTGGCTTCCGCGACCAGATGACCCTCTGGGACTGGGGCTGCAGCCAGCTCAACTGCGAGAAGTCGCAGCGGACGATCGGCGTCCCCGTCGACCAGTACACCTTCGTGATGTTCTACCGCAAGGACGTCTTCGAGAAGGCCGGGGTCCCCCTCCCTCCGTCCGACCCCACCACGCCCTGGCCCTGGGCTGACTTCCTCGCTTCCTGCTCGAAGTTCAAGGACGCCGGCTACACGGCGATGGTCTACGGTGATCGCGATGGCTATACGACCTCGAACATGATGACGAGCAACCTCGTGTCGTACTTCGAGCCCGGCGACCAGGACCGCTTCCTCGCCAACGAGCTCCCGTTCACCGATCCGAAGTTCGTCGAGCCCCTCACCGCGCTGCTCCAGCTCAAAGAGAGTGGTTGCGTCCCCGAGGATGCCTCCACGCGCGAGCAGCTCGACGCGGCGAACGACCTCGTTGCCGGGAAGGTCGGCATGATGGAGGGGCAGCCGCAGTTCCTCCCGTACTTCAAGGACATCCGCGACAACCTCGGCGTCACCCTCATCCCGATGTCGGGATCGAGCTCCTGGAAGAACAACACCGCCTCCATGGCCGGTGACACGTGGACGATCCCG
>JBBSAS010000317.1:0-2599 GCA_038252055.1 Candidatus Limnocylindrales bacterium | reverse complement strand
CTAACGATGGGGGCAGTAAACCGCCAGGGCACTTCGCGCGGTGGTGCGCCCGGCGGTCCTGGGGCCCCGGGGCCCGGCGGCCCGGCGGCCCGGCGGCCCTGAGACTCTGGGGCCAGGCGTGCCCAACGCCCCTGGCGGACCCAGCGGCCACCGCTCCACGTAGACTGCCGGGCGTGCACCACGACCCGCCTCCAGCCGAGCAGGGCCCGGGGCCCGACCCGACGTCCCCGCCCGACCCGACGTCCGCGCCCGACCCGACGTCCGCGCCCGACCCGAAGTTCCAGCCCCACACGCCGTCCGGCGTGCGTTCCGCGCCGCGTCGTCGCGGCGCTGCGACGACAAAGCACCTCGAAGCCCGCGGCCTCCGGATCGGCTACGACGTCGCCGGCGACGGCCCGCCCCTCGTCCTCCTCCACGGTGCCTCGTCGTCGGGGCGCGACGACTTCGGGGCCCAGGTGCCGGCGCTCGCCCGGACATTCACCTGCCTCCTGCCTGACGCCCGCGGCCACGCCACCACGACCGGCTGGGACCCTCGGCGCGGCCTCCACCTCGACGACCTCGTCGGCGACCTCGCCGCGTTCGTGGAGACGCTCGGGCTCGAGGAGCTGCATCTCCTCGGCTTCTCGATGGGTGCGCACACCGCCCTCGCCTACGCGACCGCCCACCCGGGGCGGCTCCGGAGCCTCGTCCTCGTCGGCGCTGCGACCGAGCGCGAACCCCGGACGAGCGTGCTCCGGCACCTCGCCGACGCCGACCGGATCGAGCGGCAGGACCCGCGCTGGGCCGCCGCCCTCGCCCGCCGCCACGACCCCATCCAGGGTGCCGGCGGGTGGCGGGCCCTGATGCCGGCGATCGCCCGCTTCGCGGCCGAGCAGGCACCGCCGTCGCCGGGCGAGCTGCGCCGGGTGGACGTGCCCGCGCTCGTCGTCGTCGGCGACCGCGACCCGATCGTGCCGGTCGGCCAGGCCTGGTCCCTCGCCCGTCAGCTGCCGGATGCCCGGCTCTTCGTCGTCCCGGACTGCCCTCACGAGGTGCCGGCAAAGCGTCCCGGCCTCTTCCTCGAGGGGCTCACCGGGTTCTACCGGTCGGTGGGGGCTTCCACCGCGACGCGGGATGGCGCATCCTAGCCCGATCACGGAGGAGGAAGCCCGCGTGGACATCCCGGACACTGCCCCGATCTCCCTGACAGCCGAGCATTCCTGGGAGGCCGCGGCCCCGCTCCTGTTCCCGGTCCTGCGACCCGTCGGCAGCCGTGGGCTCGCCCTTGCCTCGCTCGCCGTGCCGGCCGCCGGGGCGGGCAGCGTCGAGGCGCTCGTCGAGGACGGCCCCGAGGGTCTCGGGGTCGCCTTCGCGATGGTGGCCGGCTCCTTCGACGTCCTTGCCAGCGGCGACCACCTTGCGGCCTGGGGCGTAACGGGCGCGACGCTTCGCGAGACGGCCTTCCGCAACCTCGCGACCTGGTCGGCGAGCGCGCCCTGGTCGGTCGAGTCGGCCGAGGGTCGACAGATCATCTCGTCCGACACGGGTGACGGCTGGGACGCCAGCCGGATCCTCCTGCCCGAGGTCCGGGCGCACCTCGAAGGCGAGCTCGGCGGCGACGACAAGCGCGTCCTCGTGGGGCTGCCCGCCCGGCACCTCCTCCTCGCCGGGAGCCTCCGGCCCGACGACCCCGAGTTCGCGCCGCTCTTCGCCGACTTCGTGCTCGAATACGCCGGCGACTCCGACGAGGCGATCGACCGGCGGGTCTTCGAGCTGCGCGACGGCCGGCTCGTGGCGTTCGCGGGCGCGGCGTAGCGTCCTCCTGGTCCGCCGGGCTCACGTTGCGGCCCCGTCCGGTCCCGGCGTCGGGCTCCGCGTTCAGGCTGGCGCGGCCAGGGCGCGCTCGAATGCCGCGTACGCCGTCCCGCCGTAGAGCACGAACATCACCCGCTCCAGCGGGGCGCCTCCGCGGAGTGCGTCGGCGACGATCGTCGTGATGTCGTCCTGTAGCAGGGCGAGGATCCCGTCGCCGTCCCCGAAGCGCCGCTCGCCCGTCACGCGCTCAGCCTACGCCGGCCGCCAGGCGCCGAGCGTCCGGCCGCCATGGCGGCCGGACGGGTGATCTGCGGAAGACCGACGGATCAGGGGACCTTGAGGTGGACCGGATTGCCCCGGATGCTGACCTCCCACGTGGTCAGGTCGGTGCTGAAGTTGCTCGAGCTCCCGCCCATGGTGTAGCGGATCTTCCACCAGCCGCTCTCGGACGTCACCCCGTCGGATGAGGGGTGGGGAGCCGTGTACGTGTTCGGAATCGCGATCTCGATCTCCAGCCAGCAGCCATTGAACCGGCTGCTGCCACCGGTGTTGGTGACCACGCCGGTGCCCGTCCCGGACAGGCTGTTGCAGTTCGAGGCGCCCCCGTCGGTCGTGCCGCGCTGGGCCGTGTAGCTGAACGTCGCTGGCGTGTAGTCCGACGCGCCTGGCTGGAGGATCTGCAGGTTGGCCGACAGGGAGCCGGTGTCGCCGGGATCCCAGAGACGGATGATCATCGTCTTGCCCGCATGAACTCGGTCGATCTGGGCCAGGTAGAACTCCGAGGCCACACTGGGAATGACGTTCG
>JBBSAS010000316.1:0-2601 GCA_038252055.1 Candidatus Limnocylindrales bacterium | reverse complement strand
CCGGGCCGTCCCGCACCACCGGATGGGCGCGGCATCGGACGCGGCGGCCGATCCTGGGGCAGGATCGCCGGCGCGATCTCGCGTTCGGCATCGCCGCCCGGAATGCCGGATCCGCCCGCGCCACCGGCATCGAGCAGGGCCACCGCGGCCAGGGCGATCTCGACCGGGTCGTGCTCGTCAGCCAGCGCCTCGATGACCGCCCGGTACCGGTCGAGCCCGGTTGCCTCGCCCCCGTCGTCGGCGGCCAGCCGTTCGCCCAGGCTGGCCCGGAGGAGCTCGAGCCGCCGTTCGCGCAGGTCGGCCACCGTCGGGACCGTCGCCCGCTCGAGCCGCGTCTTCGTGGCCGCCTCGATGTTCCCGAGCAGGCGATGCTCGCGCGGCTCGACGAGGGTGATGGCCACGCCCTCGCGACCCGCGCGCCCGGTCCGCCCGGTCCGGTGGACGTAGAGGTCGGGTGAGGAGGGGACGTCGAAGTTGACGACGTGCGAGACGTGCTCGATGTCGAGGCCGCGTGCCGCGACGTCGGTCGCCACGAGGACGTCGAGCGAGCCGTCGCGGAAGCGGCCCATCACCCGGTCGCGCTGCTCCTGCGAGAGCCCGCCGTGGAGCGCCGCCGCGTCGTGGCCGCGTCCGCTCAGCGCCTCGGCGAGGTCGTCCACCTCCCCGCGCGTCCGGGCGAAGACGAGCGCCGCCGTCGGATCCTCCACGTCGAGAATCCGGCCCAGCGCCGCGAGCTTGTCTGCCCGCCGGAGGACGTAGACCACCTGGCGGACCTTCGCCGGCGCCTCCTCCGTGGGGCGCTCGGATCGCACCGAGACGCGCACCGGCTCGCGCAGGTGTCGCGCCGCCACGCGGGCGATCGTCCCGGAGATCGTGGCCGAGAAGAGCGCTGTCTGGCGGGTCGCCGGGGTGGCCGCAAGGATCGCGTCGAGCTCGTCGGCGAAGCCCATGTCGAGCATCTCGTCGGCCTCGTCGAGGATGACCGCCTCCACCGTGTCGAGACGGAGACTGCCGCGCGTCAGGTGGTCGACCGCACGTCCGGGGGTCGCCACGACGACGTCGAGGCCGTGCCGGAGGCCACGCAGCTGCTGGCCGATCGGCTGACCGCCGTAGACGGGCAGGACCCGTGCTCCGAGGCCACGTCCGTACCGGTGGACGGCCTCGGCGACCTGCATGGCGAGCTCGCGCGTGGGCACGAGCACGAGGGCGAGGGCGGTTCCCGCCTGGGCCCGCCCGAGGCCGCCCTCGGCCGCGAGCCGCTGGAGGATCGGGAGGGCGAAGGCAGCGGTCTTGCCGGTCCCGGTCGGCGCCTCGGCGAGGAGGTCGCGCCCCGCGAGGAGGGGCGGGATCGCCGCCTCCTGGACCGGGGTGGGCTCCTCGTACCCGAGCCCGGCGAGCGTTTCGAGAAGGGCCGGGGCGAGGCCGAGCGCGGCGAACGGCCCGACAGCCGGGTCGGGACC
Source organism: Candidatus Limnocylindrales bacterium (assembly GCA_038252055.1). GTDB lineage: Bacteria > Chloroflexota > Limnocylindria > Limnocylindrales > CSP1-4 > CTSoil-043. The sequence continues at coordinate 1,141 of JBBSAS010000316.1, read as the reverse complement.
GACATCGCCGAGCGCGGGCTCGGCGGTAGGGCCATCGGCGAGGCGAGGCTCGGTCGCGAGGCCGTCGGCGAGCCCGGGCATAGGGGACGGCGCCCGGCCCGACGACAGCGAGGGCTCCGGCTCACGGGGTGCATCGCTCATCTGCCCAGCCTACTCCGCATCACCGCAGGCGCCGCCTCCGGCACGGGCGCGTGGGCGCCGACGCGTGCCGATTCATGAGGAAGCTCTCTGAGAAGGCGGCGAGGCCCCGGTCAGCGGGCGATCCGCGCAGACCCGCCCGCCATGACCCGCTCGACCTCCGCGAGGGTCACGGTGGAGGTGTCGCCGGGCGTCGTCATCGCGAGGGCGCCGTGAGCTGCCCCGTACTCGAGCGCAACGGCAGGCGGCTTGCCCTCGAGCAGGGCGTAGATCAGACCCGAAGCGAAGGAGTCGCCGCCCCCGACGCGGTCGAGGATCTCGAGGCCCGGCCGCGGCGTCGCCTCATGGAGCTCGCCGTCCGCCCAGCAGACAGCGCCCCAATCGTTGATCGTTGCCGTCAACGCGTTTCGCAGGGTCGTGGCGACGACGGCGAGGTTCGGGAATGCGGACACCACCGACTCGATCATCCGCCCGAAGTTCGACGGATCGAGCGCCGGACGCGCGGGATCGAAGTCGGGGACCTCGAAGCCCAGTGCGGCGTCGAAGTCCTCCTCGTTGCCGAGCAGGACGTCCACGTGCCCGACGATCTCCCGGTTGACTTCGCGCGCTCGATCGCGCCCGCCGATTGCCGCCCAGAGCGAGGGTCGGTAATTGAGGTCGTATGACACGACGGTTCCGTGCCGTCGAGCCGCCTCGACCGCCTCGCGCACGACGCCCGCCGTCGTCGAGGAAAGGCCCGCGAAGATCCCGCCGGTGTGGAACCAGCGTGCCCCTTGGCGGCCGAAGATCTCGTCCCAGTCGATCTGCCCGGGCGCAATCGCAGCGGCCGCCGTGTGCCCGCGGTCGGAGCAGCCAACCGCCGCTCGCACGCCGAAGCCGCGCTCCGTGAAGTTCAGCCCGTTCCGGGTCATCCGCCCGACGCCGTCATACGGCACCCAGGCGAGATGGGAGAGGTCCACGCCGCCCTGGAGCATGAGGTCCTCGAGGAGGCGCCCAACGGGGT
>JBBSAS010000315.1:0-2602 GCA_038252055.1 Candidatus Limnocylindrales bacterium | reverse complement strand
GACCCGCCGGGCGAAGCTCGCGAAGGCGGAATAGTAGGGGCTGAGCTTGACGGCGAGGGGGATCTCCACCGCGGCCCGAACGGCCGCGATGAGCTCGAGGTCGAGGGCCTCCATCTCGAGGGCGGCCTTCGCCGGATCCGCCGCGAGGTGGTAAAGGTTCAGCTCGAGAGCGTCGGCGCCGGCATCCCGCATGAGCCGGGCGTAGCGGACCCAGCCGCCGGGGGTGCTGGCATTGAGGCTCCCGATCACCGGCACCGCCACCCGGGCCTTGATGCGCCGCAGGCGACCGAGGTACTGGTCGCCGACGCCGACGGAGGATCCGATCGCCGGGAAGTAGTCGAGCGCCTCGGGGAACGAGTCGGTCCCCTGCTCGAGGGAGCGGTTGAGCTCCATCTCCTCGTGGACGATCTCCTCCTCGAAGAGCGAGGGGAGGACGATTGCCGCGGCCCCCGCGGCGACCAGGAGGGCCACCGTCTCCGGGTCGCGGGTGAGCGGCGAAGGCGAGGCGACGAGCGGCGAGCGCAGCTCGAGGCCGAGGTAGCGGGTGCGGAGATCCACGGTCACGCCTCGTCCCCCTTCTCGGTGGTCTCGCCGGCGCCGGCGGCGGGCGCCGGGAGGGCACCCGGGCCGTGCTGAATATGGGGCACGCTGCGGCGCATGGCCGCGAGCTGCTCGTAGTAGCGCCAGCGCTCGTCCACGTCGGCCTGGGCCAGCAGGGCAAGCTCGGCGGCACGCTCCGGGTTGGTCCGGGTGAGGATCGCGAAGCGCGTCTCGCCGGCCACGAACTCGGAGACCGGCATGGCCGGCGCCTTCGAGTCCAGCTTGAAGGGCTGGCCCTCTTCGCCCTCGCTCGGCTGGAACCGGTAGAGCGGCCAGTAGCCGCTCCGGACGGCGTCCTTCTGGTGGGACATCGACTTCGACATGTCGATGCCATGGGCGATGCAGGTGCTGTAGGCGATGACGAGCGACGGTCCCGGCCAGGCGTCCGCCTCGAGCAGGGCCCGGGCGGCCTGGGCGTCGTTGCCGCCCATCGAGATCTGGGCGACATAGACGTCGCCGTAGGCCCGGGCGACCGCGCCCAGGTCCTTCTTGCCGCGGGACTTGCCGGCCGCGGCGAACTTCGCGACGGCGCCGCGCGGGGTTGCCTTGCTGGCCTGGCCGCCGGTGTTCGAGTAGACCTCGGTGTCGAGGACCAGGACGTTGACGTTCCGGCCGGAGCTGAGGACGTGGTCCAGGCCGCCGTAGCCGATGTCGTAGGCCCAGCCGTCGCCGCCGATGATCCAGATCCCCTTCTTGACGAGGTCGTTTGCGAGGGCGAGAAGGTGGCGGGCGTCGCCCGCATGCTCCCCGTCCACCGCTTCGAGCGCCTTCCGGAGGCGCTCCACGCGCTCCCGCTGGGCGAAGATCCCGGGTTCGGTCTCCTGGTCGGCCTCGAGCAGCTCGCGGACGAGCTCCTCGCCGACCACCGGGCTGAGCCGCTCGAGCAGGATCCGGGCCTGGTCGGTCTGGGCATCGAGCCCGAGCCGGAGGCCGAGGCCGAACTCGGCGTTGTCCTCGAAGAGGGAGTTGTTCCAGGCCGGCCCGCGCCCCTGGGCATTGACCGTCCAGGGGGTCGTGGGCAGGTTCGCCCCGTAGATCGAGGAGCAGCCAGTGGCATTGCCAACGATCATCCGGTCGCCGAAGAGCTGGGAGATGAGCTTGAGGTAGGGCGTCTCGCCGCACCCGTTGCAGGCGAGGGAGAACTCGAAGAGCGGCTCGAGGACCTGGGCTCCCTTGACGGTGTCATGGGCGATCAGGCTTCGGTCGAGCGGCGGGATCGACTGGAAGAACTCGAAGTTGGGGCGCTCGAGGTCGCGGTGCTCGGCCGCCGGCTCCATGTTGATCGACTTGTGGCGGACCTCGGACTTGCTCTTCGCCGGGCAGACGTCCACGCAGACGCCGCAGCCGGTGCAGTCGTCGGGAGCCACCTGGATGGTGATCCGATGGCCCTCGAGGTCGCGCGACTTGAACTCCTTGCTCTTGAAGCCGGCGGGAGCACCCTCGACCGCGGCGGCCGGGTAGACCTTCATCCGGATCGCTGCGTGGGGGCAGACCATCGCGCACTTGCCGCAGTCGATGCAGATCGAGGCGTCCCAGATCGGGAGCTCCTGGGCGATAGCCCGCTTCTCGAAGCGGGTCGTGCCGCTGGGGAACGTCCCGTCGACCGGGAAGGCGCTGACCGGCAGCATGTCGCCGCCGCCGGCCATGAGGACGGCGGTGACGTTCTTCACGAAGTCGGGGGCGTCGTCGGGGACGATCGGCGGGAGGGCGTGCCCGGTCCCGGTGGGCCCGAGCGTGACATGCCCCAACCGCTCGATCGAGCGGTCGATCGCGGCGTAGTTGCGGTCCACCACCGCCTGGCCGCGCTTGATGTACGTCTTCTTGACGAAGTCCTTGATCCGGGAGATGGCCTCGTCCGACGGCAGGACCCCGGAGAGGTGGAAGAAGCAGGGCTGCATGATCGTGTTGATCCGGTTGCCCATGCCGGTCTCGGCGGCCACTGCCAGGGCGTCGATGACCCAGAGGTCGATCTGCTTCTCGACGAGCTGCTCCTGGACGACCG
>JBBSAS010000314.1:0-2606 GCA_038252055.1 Candidatus Limnocylindrales bacterium | reverse complement strand
TCCGTCCGATGCTCCGCGACGAGGATCGCCGCGCCTCCCTCCCGGGCCAGACGGAGGAGCGCGTCGCCGACGAGCTGCGCCCCCCCGGGATCGAGCCCGCTCGTCGGCTCGTCGAGGACCAGGCAGGCCGGGCGCAGGGCGAGGATCGCGGCGAGCGCGACCAGCTGAGCCTGGCCGCCCGACAGGCGGCCCGGATCGCGTGCGGCGAGGTGAGCGATCCCGAGCATCGCCATCGACGCCTCCACCCGTTCCACCACCTCGGCGAGCGGCAGGGCAAGGTTGCGGGGCCCGAGGGCGATCTCTTCCCAGGCGGTGGCGGCCGTGCCGCTCAGCTGGGTGCCGGGATCCTGGAGGAGGATTCCGCACCGCTGGGCCAGCTCGTGCGGGCGGGCAGTCGCGCTGTCTCGGCCGCCCACCGTGACCCGCCCCGCGAGGTGCCCGCCGACGACCGCCGGGGCGAGCCCCGCCGCGACGAGGCAGAGGGTGGACTTGCCGGCCTCGTTCGCCCCGACGACGCCCGTGACGCGACCCGGCCGGACCACGAGGTCGATCCCGTCGAGGGCCGGCCGCGCCGCCCCGGCGTACCGGTAGTGGACGGCATCGAGCGAGAGCGTCACGGCAGCGACCCCAGGAGTCCCGCCGCCGACGCGGCGAGCAGGACGATGCAGCCGGCGGCGACGCCCCAGCGGAGGAGGCGCTGAGCCGACGAGTCGGGAAACGCGCGCAGGATCGTCCGGCGCCCCGGGGCCGTGAAGGCCCGGGCCTCGAGGGCCATCGTCCGGCCCTCGACCTCGGTCAGTCCCTCGAGGACGAGAGGCCCCGCGAGCGGCACGATCCCGCGGATGCGCCGCCAGGCCCGACCTTCCGTGTCGAGACCCCGAGCGCGCTGCGCCTCGCCGATCTCGGACGCGCGCTCCGCGGTGCGGGGAATGGCCCGCAGCGTGGAGGCCAGCACGAAAGCGGCGCGCCGGCCCAGGCCCCGGTTCTCCAGGTCGGCCACGAGGTGGTCGGCCTCGGTCGTGAGGACGAGGACGACGACGGAGAAGCCGAAGGCGAGGACCCGGAGGGTGGCCTGGAGCGCCGCGGTCAGGCCGGTCCACGTCGGGCGGAACGGGCCCACCTCGCCGATCGGGTCGGCCGCGCCGGGATAGAGGAACGTGTTCACGAGGATGATCGAGAACAGGAGCGGGATCGCCAGGAGGACGAGGGGGACGGCCCGGCGAAGGATCCCGGCCGCGGACGCCGAGGCGATGCAGATCAGCAGGACGACGAGCGGGCCCGTCCAGCCACGGACGCCGAGCGCCACGACCCCCTCGGCGGCGGCGATCGCCAGCTTCGTCGTCGGGGCCAGCCCACTGTAGCGGCCGGACGGCGGGCGGAGGACGAAATCGGGCACGCCCTGGTCCGACGTGCCGCTGGAACGCTCCGCTCCGCCGGGAGGTTCCGGCGCGCCCCGCTGCGCGGGCCCGGTCGGCCGCCCCGCCGCCTCCGACGCGCCGGTGTCAGTCACGGGGAGCGTCGGCGACCGCGCGCGGCGCCGAGCCGCCGAGCAGGCGCTCGCCCATCGGGAAGCGTGCGACGAACCGGGGCGAAAGACCCAGGAGGACGAGGAAGACCGCGAAGCTCGTGATCGTCTTGTCGATCGGGTCGCTGAAGAGGCCCTGGCCGAGCGAAGCCCCGAAGACGTCGGCTCCGCCCTGGCGCAGGGCGGCCACGATGAGGTCGGTGCCCGAGCCGGTCACCCCCCCGTAGACGATCGCCGCGATCGGCGCCGAGACGAACGCCGCCACGATGCCGGTCGCGGCGCCGGCGAGGGCGACCCAGACTCCGGCCGCGTCCCGCCGCCGGAAGGCGACGCCGGCCAGGACGGCGGCGAACAGGAGGGCGATGGCGACGGCCGCGGTGTAGACCCAGGACGGGTAGCCGCCGACGTCCGGGTCCGTGTACGCGGCGTTGTTGACGATCGGGACGACGAGGAGGGCGACGCCGCCGACGCCCACGAGAACGGCCAGCCACAGCCGGACGCCCTCGGCCGGCCGGCTCCGGTAGACGCCCAGCCGACCCCACAGGCCGGCGAGCAGGCCGATCGCGAGCGAGGTGATCGCGAAGGGGCCGATGTTGCTTCCCGGCCCGATGACCGGCGCGTACTGCCAGACCAGGTTCGAGGCCACCCCGGTCGCGGCCCCGGCGATCGGCCCGGCGAGAACGCCGACGAGGATCGTCCCGACCGAATCGAGATAGATCGGGAGGTTGAGGATCTTCTGGATCGTGAAGCCGAGGACGATGTTGATCGCGATCGCGATCGGGATCAGGGCGATGACGCGGGTGCTGAACTGCCGCGAAAGCCATGCCATCCGGGTTCGCCCCTCCTCTCAGCCGGGTCCGAGCCGCGCCGCCAGCGCCCCGACCCGCTCCACGAACCGGTCGAAGAAGGTCACCGCGTCCGCTTCGATCGCGACGGAGAGCGTCGGCGGACGGCCCCAGCTCCGCCGCCAGTCCGCGACCGTCTCGCCGGTCGTCAGGGTGCCGCCCAGCTCCACGTCCACGGTGAGGTCCACGGCCCGGACGAGCGTCGGGTCGAGCGCGGCGGCCAGCGCGAACGGGTC
>JBBSAS010000313.1:0-2606 GCA_038252055.1 Candidatus Limnocylindrales bacterium | reverse complement strand
GCCCGTCCCGTGGCGTGCCGCGCATGCCGGCTCGCCTCTGGGGCGCCATCCATCGCATCCTGGCCCCGTTCATCGGAGGGCTCGTGCCCGAGATTCGCGCGTTTCGCGCCCTGCGCTACGACCCCGACGCAGTACCGGACCTCGGTGCGGTGGTGGCCCCGCCGTACGACGTCATCTCGCCGGCTCGCCGCGTGGAGCTGGCAGCCCGCGATCCGAGAAACGTCGTCGCCATCGACCTGCCCGTGGACGCAGGCGCTGCCGATCCGGACGAGAAATACCGCCAGGCGGCCCGCGTCTTCGCGACCTGGCGTTCCGACGGCACGCTCCGCAAGGACCGCCGGCCTGCGCTCTACGTCCATGAACAGCAGTACGTGGTTCCCGGCACGAGCGAGCGCCGACGCACCAGGGGCTTCTACGGCCGGATGCGGCTGGAGCCCTTCGGGCCCGAGTCCGGCGTCCTCCCCCACGAGCGGACCCTCTCGGGTCCCCGCGAGGACCGCCACAAGCTGATGCGGGCCACGGGGGCCAACTTCTCCGGCGTCATGGTCCTGTACGCCGACCCGTCGGGCTCAGCTGCGCGGCTCCTCGCGGCGGCGACCGAGCTGCCGGTCGCCGCCGACGTCACCGACGACGACGGCATCCGCAACCGGCTCTGGATGGTTCCCGACGACGGCCCGACGGCACCCCTCGTGGCGGGTCTTCGCGAGGTCGCCGGCCGTGAGCCCGTGACGATCGCGGACGGACATCATCGCTATGAGACCGCGCTCCGATACCGCGATGAGCGGCGGATGACGAGCTCCGCGGAGGAGGATCCCGCCTTCGACTACCTCCTCGCCCTGTTCGTCGAATCGTCGTCGGAGCCGCCCCTGGTCCTGCCGACCCACCGCGTCGCGCGTTCCGTCGTGGGTGCCGACGGACTCGTGGAAGCGGCCGCCGAGTCCGGCCTCTTCGAGGTGCGGCCAGCCAGTCGCACGGACCTGCTGGCGGCGTTCGGGCCCGGCTCGACGGCGCCGGGCGGCGAGGGCCGGATCGGGCTCTGGACGCGCGGCAGCGGAGCATTCCTCATCGCGCGTCGTGCGGCCTTCGAGCCTTCCCTCGAGTCCGCCGGCCCGGCCCTGCGCCGGCTCGATGTCACGCTCCTCGCGGCCGCCCTGGATTCGCTCTGTGGCATCGACCGTGAAGGCACCACCACCGGAGGCCGAGTGGCATTCACGAAGGATGCCGGCGAGGCGCTCGCCTGGGTAGACGGCCGAGTCGATGCCGCCGACGCGGCGTTCCTCCTGCAGCGGACGCCGGTCGCCGACGTCATGGCGGTCGCCCGTGTCGGCGACGTGATGCCCCAGAAGAGCACGTACTTCTACCCGAAGCCCCTCACCGGGCTGGTCCTCAACCCCCTCGAATGGTGAGATGAACGACGACCCCCTCGACCACGACTGGCCTCGCCCACCGGCCTCCGGAACGGGCGCATCGGGCTCCGGCACTGGCGCGTCGGGCCCCGGCCCCGGCACTGGCGCCTCGGACCCCGACCCCGGCGCGTCGGGCCCCGGCCCCGGCACTGGCGCCTCGGACCCCGACCCCGGCGCTTCCGACCCCGGCCCGAGAGCGTTCGGCCCCGCAGCGTTCGGCCCATCGATGCCCCAGAACCGTCCCGTTCGCAAGGACGAGATCGAGCTCGACGAGCGCGGCCTCTACATCGAGAGCTGGCTTCCCGAGCGCCGCTCGCGCCGCCGGCCGATCTGCTATGTCCACGGGGAGCTCACGGGGTCGTGGCTCTGGGAGCGCTGGCTGCGCTACTTCGCGGGACGCGGCTGGGAGGGACACGCCCTCAATCTCCGCAACCACTACTGGAGCCGGACCGCGGACCCCCAGGCGCTCTCGTTCGACACGTACCTGGAGGACGTGGTCGCGGCGCTCGAACGGATGGGGCCGGACGTCGTCGCGGTCGGCCACGGGATGGGTGGCCTCCTGGCCCTGAAGGCGGCAGGAGAGCGGACCAGGGTTGCCGGGCTCGTCCTGCTCGATGCCGAGGCGCCCGCCGCAACCCGCGCACCGGCGAAGCCGCACGTCGTCCGCGACGTTCCGCCCGTCTACGGCCGCGAGATGATCGGCTGGAAGATGCTCCCGGAGCGCCTCCAGCGGCACAACCGCGACCTGTCGCTCGAGGAGGTGCTCCGGATCCAGCATCTCCTGGGCCAGAAGCCGCGCGAGTCGGGGCGTGCCCGGGCAGCGATGCTCGCCGGCGTCGCGGTCCGCCGAGATCTCCTCGAGGGGACCCCGGTCCTCGTCGTCGGCTCCGGCGTGGACGGAACGGCCGCGGCGCTCTCGGCCGAGCGCCTCGCTGCGTGGCTCGGGGCCGAGCACGAGCAGTTCGGCGCGGCCTCGCACTTCGGGCTCGTTCTGGCGGAGGAGGGCCACCGGCAGGTGGCGGATCGGGTCCGCTCCTTCCTCGAGACGCACCGCCTGTAGGGTCGCGGCTTGGCCGGCCGCGGGTCTCGTGGTGTTGGCACAGCCGCCGGCCGCGGGTCTGGTGGCGCTGCGCCCAGCCGCCGGCCGCGCCGGCCGCGCCCGCGCCGCCCGCGTCGACCGCGCACCCGCCTCGCTGCGCG
>JBBSAS010000312.1:0-2607 GCA_038252055.1 Candidatus Limnocylindrales bacterium | reverse complement strand
TTCCGCTCGCCCGAGACGGAGACGCTCCGCACGCTCCGACAGCTGGCGTTCCTCCACGAGTTCGCCCGCCTCGCGACGCAGGCCCGGGACTGGGACGAGCTGATGCAGACGGTCGTGGACCGGACCCGCGAGGCGCTCCACGTCGAGGTCTGCTCGTTCTATCTCTTCGACCACGCCACCGAACGGCTCACCCTGGCCGCGACGAACGGCCTCGACCGGGATCACGTCGGGCGCGTCAGCCTGGCCCTGGGCGAAGGCGTCACCGGTGTCGCCGCCGAGATCCGGCGGCCGATCGAGGTCCCCGACGTGCGGCTCGATCCGCGGTTCAAGTACCTGCGCGGTTTCGATCTCGCCGGGCTGACCTCGATGCTCTCGGTTCCCCTCACCTGGAACGACCTCGTCGTCGGCGTGATCAACGTCCAGACCGTGGAGACCCGCCGCTTCAACCAGCGCGAGATCACGCTCCTCGAGACGATCGCCGCGCTCCTGGCCGGCATCGTCGAGAAAGGACGCCTCCAGGTCGAACAGGAACGGCAGCTCGAGCAGCTGCAGCACCTCGACGAGGCCCGCGCCGAGCTCCTGTCGATGATCACCCATGAGCTCCGGACGCCGCTCGCCGTGGTCCGCGCGTACGTCGATCTCCTGGCCGATGCCACGGCGGGGGTTGGCGAGGTGCCGACGCCGGCCACCACGGAGGACTGGCGGAACGCGGCAATCGACCAGATCAAGCGGCTCGACCGGCTCGTGGACTCGATCCTCGTCTCGGTCCGCGGCGACGGCCTCGTGGCCCTCGCCCGGGTCCCGTTCGACGTCGGCCGGGCCGCCGCCGAGACGATCGAGCTCCTCCGCCCGCTGCTGCGGAACCACCGGCTGCGCTGGGGGCACCTCGACGGCGGCCTGATCGGCGTGGGCGACGAGGCGCGCTTCCGGCAGGTCATGGAGCTCCTGCTCGAGAACGAGGCGAAGTACGCTCCGCGCGACTGGGGTGTCTCTGTCGGGGCCTGGCAGCAGGTCGGCGAGATCCGGATCTACGTCACCGACGATGGGCCGGGCGTGCCGAGCGAGGAATGGGAGAGCGTCTTCGAGGCGTTCGTGCGCAAGGCACGCGGGCGCGGGCGAGGCTCGGGAATCGGCCTCTATGCGGCGCGACGCCTGATGAACGCGATGGGCGGCCGGGTCTGGATCGAGGGAAACGGATACGGCGGAAGCCGGTTCGTCGTGGCGCTGCCATCGGGCAGCACGACGAACGAGGGAGCGGAGGAGCGAGCGCGATGACGATGCCCGGAGCGACGGGAGGGTTGCGGATCCTCGTCGTGGACGACGAACCGGCCATGGTCGGCGCGGTCACGGCCCTGGTCGGGACCGCCGGCCACCAGGTCATCACCGCCTACGACGGCGACACGGCGCTGCGCCGGTTCGAGGAGGAGGCGCCCGACCTCGTCCTGCTCGACCTCGCGATGCCCGGCCGCGACGGCGTGGAGGTCTGCCGCGAGATCCGGCGGACGAGCCAGACCCCGATCATCGTCCTCACCGGCGAGGCGGACGAGCTGGCCAAGGTCGAGGCGCTCGACGCGGGCGCGGACGACTACGTGACGAAGCCGTTCGGAAAGCAGGAGCTCCTGGCCCGGATCCGCGCCGTCATGCGGCGCCTGGAGGGCGGCGATCTGCCGGCCGGCGGGCTTCACGCGGGCGGACTCGCGATCGACACGGGCCGGCACGAGGCGTCCGTGGACGGCCGGACCTTGGCCCTGACGCGGACCGAGTTCGCGCTCCTCGCCGCGCTCGTGGGCGCGCGGGGACGCGTCGTGCCGCACGATCGCCTCCTCGCCACCGGCTGGCCGAGCGACCCGGACCCGGATCCGCAGTGGCTCAAGCCGCACCTCGCACGGCTCCGGGCAAAGCTCGAGGAGGCCGGCGCGCCGCTCCCGATGAGCGTCCGCGGCGTCGGGTACCGGCTGGAGGCAGAGCCCGAGACGGCGGAGTAGCCCACCGAAGACCGCGGGCGGAGTAGCCCACCGAAGACCGCGGGCGGCACCGCCCGCCCGGACCCGGGGGCAGCACCCGCCCCCCGCCCGAACCCGGGGTGCGGCACCCGCCCGCCGCCGCGCCCGCCTCGCCCGGGGCCGCGGCGGTTCGCGACCGACGGTCAGCCCGGCCGTCCAGCGCGCATCCCCGCGAGCGTCGTCGCGATCGCGGCCACGTGCGACGCCGTCGTGCCACAGCAGCCGCCCACGATCGAGGCGCCCAGCTCGACCGCGCGCCGCGCGTACGCCACCGCCTCCTCGACGCCCGCCGGGTAGGTGACGACACCGCCCGGACCCAGGACGGGACGACCGGCATTCGCCTTCGCGACGAGCGGAACGCCGGGCGCACCCGCCGCCAGGCCCGGGAGCACGTCGAGCACGGCCTCGAAGCCGTCGCCGCAGTTGGCACCGATGGCGGCGACGCCAAGCCCCGCGAGCGCGGCGGCCACGTCCTCCGGCCGATCGCCGAACATCGTGCGACCGCGTTCGAAGGTCAGCGTCGCGACGACCGGCAGCGATGGCGCCGCCTCCCGCGCTCCCTCCACGGCGGCGCGGGCCTCCGCGAGGTCGGCCATCGTCTCGA
>JBBSAS010000311.1:0-2610 GCA_038252055.1 Candidatus Limnocylindrales bacterium | reverse complement strand
CTGATGAGCATCTCGGGGACGTAGATCTCGTTGCGCTGGAACTTGCCCCCGATGACGTCCATCGCCTCGGTCATCGCGTCGAGGACGGTCCGGGGATCCATCTCCTCGGCAACTGCGGCGGTCGTGATCGTCACCGCGGTCGTCCGGTCACCGGCCTCGATCGCGACTTTGAGGGCCTCGAGATCTGCCATGGAAGATGCTCCTTCGTTTGTGCGGGGAGGGCGGTGGCGGGGCGGCTGCGAGCGGACGAGCGGGACCGGATCGATCGGGTTCCGGCTAGGCGAGCTCGCCGGCGCGGTACGCGGTGAGGAACTCCATGCCGAAGGCATCGCGCCCGGACAGGAGGTCGGCGGCGAGCCGGTATTCCCGGCTCTCCCGGTCTTGGGCCGCGATCCGGGCCAGGTCGCTCGCGACCGGGTCGATGATGCCGCTGTCGGCGCCGGCCTCGATCGCGAGGTCGATGAAGACGTCGTTGAGCAGCTTCCGGAGAGGCATCCCGAAGCTCACGTTCGAGAGCCCGCCGGTCAGGTGGACCTCCGGGCCGTACTCGGCTCGCAGGGCCCGGATCGCCTCGAGGAACCAGGCGCCGACCTCGGGCTCCACGGCGACCGGCATGACGAGCGGGTCCACGTGCATCGCCCCGAGAGAGATTCCCCGGCGGGTCGCCTCCTCGATGATCCGCTTCGCGTTCGCGATCCGCTCCTCCCCGGAGGCGGGCATCCCCGTCTCGCCGACGGCGCCGAGGACCACGGCACAACCCTCGGCGGCAGCGAGGTCGAGCGTGTCGAGCCGCTCGAGCGAAGCGGAGTTGATGAGCGGCTGTCCCGCGGCGCGCGTGGCCGTCTCGAGCCCCGCGGCGAGCACTTCCGGCGCCGACGAGTCGAGCGAGAGCGGCACCCCCGTCGCGTCCTCGACCGCGGAGACGAGCCAGCGCATCGCGACGATCCGCGACGGCAGCTCGTTGGCGACCTCGTCGACGTTCAGGTCGAGGTAGGAGGCGCCGGCATCGACCTGGCGGCGGGCGAGGAACCGGACGTACCCACGCCCGAGATCCGCATCCGGACCTTCAGCGAGTCCAGCGAGGGCCGCCGCCTTCACGTGCTTGACCTTCTGCCTCTCACCGACCGGACCGTCGAGGGCAGCCTCGGGCACCGGGAGCAGGCGCGCGGTCCCATCCTCGTCCGTGAAGGGGAGAGCCGGCCGTCCGTCGGGCAGCTCCGTCACCCGGGCACCGCTGCGGAGGAGCACGCGCGTGGCGTGGATGTTCTCTCCGATCACGATGAACGAACCGTGGGCGGTCTCCGTCATGCCTGCGTCTCCTTCGTGGCGGCGGTGGTCGGGGCACCTGTTCGGGGTTTCGGCGCGACCGGTGCGACCGGCGCGACCGGCGGATCGGCCGACGCGCCGTTCGCACCGCCGGTGGGCACGCGGCCGTAGTGGTCGCGTCCGAGGTACGTGTTCGCCCAGGCGCTCGTGCGCCGGAGGGCATTGTCGGCCATGACCGGGGCCCGGTCCAGTACCGCCAGCTCCTCGCCGTACGGCTTGAGTCGATCGTAGGCCCGGACCCAGACGCACGGGCGCGGGAGGACCTCGCAGATCCCGTCGTGGCTGCCGCCGCAGGGGCCGTTGCGCTCGTCCTTCGGGCACTGGCTGATCGGGCAGAGGTAGGCGACGTCGGGGAGCGAGCAGTCGCCGCAGTCGCGGCAGTCGAAGAGCGGGATCTTGACCGCGTGCTCCATCGCATGGACCGGCCGCGAGAGGTGGGCCTTCTCCACCGTCTCGTAGAACCGGATCCCGGCCCGGTAGCCGGCCGTGCCCGGCGCAAAGGCGACGCGGTGAGTCAGGCGGTTCGCCTTGTAGGCGATCGACCCCCGGCGCCGGGCGCGTCCCCGCGCGGTCGGCGTGATCGAGCGGGCGTACCGCACGTCGAGCTCGTCGGTGTTGAGACCGGTCGCGGGGTCACGGCGGTAGGGGAAGAAGGTTCCCGCCGGGGAGTGCTGGACCTCGCGCGCGAGCGCCTGCCAGTCGGGGGCGAACGCCTCGGCCTGCTCGAGGATCCGGTGCACGTCCGCCGCCGGGAGCGAATGACCGGCGAGGTAGGCGCCCCGGAAGCCGAGCCCCCGGGCGATCGCCACCTGCTTCGCCGCGAGCTCGAGGAAAAACGCCTTGCCCTTGTCGGGGCCTGCCGCAGCCTTCTCGATCGTCGCGAGAAGCCCGTCGGCGACGACACAGCCCGGGATCTCGTTCCGGTTGAAGAACCGGGCGACCGTCCGGGTGAGGACGTAGACGTTCGCGAGGACCGGCAGACGGATCCCGTGGAGGCGCATCCAGCGGAGCAGCTCGTCCCACTTGCGGCTGTCGTAGCCGAGCTGGGGGATCACGAAGTCGGCGCCGGCGCGGGCCTTGAGGCCGAGCTTGAGGTACTGGGGGATCAACTCGGATTCGAGGCGCTTGAACGGCGAGACGGCCGCGCCGACGAAGAGCCCCGGCGCCCGCTCCGCACCGTCCGCCCCCGGCTCGGTCCCGAGGTCATGGTAGAGCGAGATGAGGGCGGCCGAATCGATGTCGAAGACCGGCTGGCTCAGGCCGCCCGTTCCCTCGACCGGGTAG
>JBBSAS010000310.1:0-2610 GCA_038252055.1 Candidatus Limnocylindrales bacterium | reverse complement strand
CTCGTAGTTCTTGCGCCCCAGGAAGCCGCCGGGGACGTTGCCGCCGACGTAGAGCATGTCCACGCCCGGCGCATCCACCGCCCGGACGTAGTCGTGAACGCGCTCCAGCGAAAGCTCCATGAGGTCCGCGTAGTACGCGGGGTCCGTGTAGAAGAGGGCGTAGAGGTCCTGCTCGTCGATGAGCAGGCTGGCCATGTTGAAGGGGCCGTGGGGCGCCCACATCCCCACCACGCCGTCGTCGCCGACGGCCGCGGCGATCGGTGCCACCCGCTCGGCGACCTTCGCCGGGAAGTCGGCGGGCATCGCCGGCTCGTAGGCCCGGATCCAGTCGAGGTGCTCCCGGTCGTGGACTGGCTTCTTCGTGCAGGCGTACATGAGCGTGCCGGGCCGGATCTCGTCGATCGAGAACTCCTGCTCGAGGGTGCCCTTCGGGGTCCGGATCGTCGAATGGCGGAGGGTGGTCCGGCCGTCGGACTCCTCGGTCGTCGTCACCTCCCAGGTGTCGGTGGAGCGGGAGACGTCGAGGCCGCCGAAGAACATCCACTGGAACGGGTCGAGGGTGCCGAACAGGAGACGGACCATGACGTCGGCGCCCATCTGGCGGGTCAGCTCGATCGAGGCGAGCTGGAGCGCCTTCCAGTCCCAAGGGTCGATCGTCGGGTAGACCTGGTTGAGGAAGTGGCCCTGGTCCTGGATGAACAGGGTGACCGGGACGCGGTCGGGAATCTCGCCCCGGAAGACGGTCTTGAAGCGCTCCCGCGCGGTCATCGTCATGCGGGGGTCTCTCCGCGGCGAGCCGCCGCCTGCTCGTCGAGGATCCGCTCGATCGTCGCTCGCGCCGCGAGGCCAATCTCGGCCCGGTCGCGCCGGATCGTGTCGGTCCGGGCGCCCGGGTAGCGCAGGGCGTCCGTCGGGGACGGATAGGTCGCCACGATCGCGCCCCGCGGGTCGAGGCCGGCGAGCAGGTCCCGGAAGTAGGGCTCGACCTCGAGCGGGGTGTAGTCGCAGGCCATGATCACGGCCCGGTCGCCGAGCAGGCGCTGGGCCTCGAAGACCTGGCCGAAGTCGCCCATGCTCCAGATGTTGAGGGCGACGAGCCCGTCGGTCGCCGCGAAGTTCTCCAGCTGGTGGCGGGCGCTTCCGCAGTAGTGGAGCGAGCCGCCGCCGAAGGCCCGGAACACGCGCCCGTTGGCCGGCACGACGAACTCGCGGTAGAGGGCCGGCGAGACGATCGAGGCATCGTCGTCGGAGATCCAGACGCCGCCGAACTCCGGAGGCAGGAGGATCGTGTGGGGGAAGGTCCCGGCTCGGGAGCCGGCTCGCTCCTTCTGGACGCGGACCCAGTCGATGAGCACGGTGGTGCAGAAGTCCATCAGCTCGTGGACAACCAGGGGTTCGTCGTACATCCAGAGCATCAGCCGCTCGAGGCCGACGAGGTTGAGGGCGATGTTGAGCGGTCCCTGGTTGTCGGTGAACGAGACGGGCCAGGGCGAATGTTCGACGAAGTGGTCGATGGCCCGCAGGACGCGGGGCATCAGGCCGTCCTTCGCCGGGTCGGGTGGGACGAGGTGGCGGACCTGGGCGGGCTCGGTGATGACGGCGCCGACGACGGCCGGCTCCTCGCGCGGCTGGAAGAGGATCTCGCAGCCGAGCGCGGACGGGACCACGCCGGTCCCGTACCAGGGGAACACGAAGGGGAGGTAGATGTCGTCGTGGCGTTCCAGGTGGGCGGCGATCTTGGCCTCCTGGAAGGCGAGCATCGAGGCGAAGGCGCCCTCGTCGAAGTAGTCGGCGGGCACGAGGTCGGGATCCTCGCCGGTGATCCAGTAGTTGACGTCGCCGACGAGGACCGGAGGACGCTCGACGGGCTCGTGGCGGTAGGCGGCCAGGACCTGCTCGCGGGCCCGGGCGAACCGCGCCTGGAGCGCCGGGTCACTGGCCCGATCCGCGGCGTTGGTCCGTACCGGGTCACTGGCGGGTGCCGGCCCACCGGTCGGTGCCGGGTCATCGGCCGGCGTCGGCCTATCGCTTCGTGCCGGGTCATCGGCGGGCGTCGGCCTATCGCTTCGTGCCGGGTCATCGGCCGGCGTCGGCCTGCCGGTTCGTGGTTGGTCATCGCTTCGGGCCGGGTCGGCCTTCCCCGCCGGGTCGGCATCCGCCCGCTCGAAGTCCGCGCTCGTCATCGCCATCCTCCTCCGCGTGGCCGGAGCGTGGACGCCTCAAGGCCAGCGGGATAGGGCCGAATGGCGCGTCTGGTCCGGACCATCGGGCGCCGCACCGGGCCGTCGACGATCGGCCGCCCGACGGTCCGTGACTCATTGCGTTGAGTCAGGTATACGTATCGTGATGACAAAGCGCTTGCAGGTGCTCCTCGACGATGAGGAGCTGGCCGAGATCCGGGACCCATGCGACGCCGCGGGGTCGACCGGATCCTCACCTTCGACCGTGGCTTCGACCGGGTGGACGGCCTCGCGAGGAACGGCTAGCCGAAGGCGGGCGGGCGGGCGAGCCGGCAGGCCGGCCGCGTACCATGCGCGACGTGGCCGCGCGTATCTCCGCCGGGATCCTCCTCTACCGCCGCCGCGCCGGCGGCAGCACCGTCGAAGTGCT